>PWLF01000079.1 GCA_003559475.1 Bacteroidales bacterium | reverse complement strand
GCCGCCCATTGATTGTCGGTGTGATCGGCGTGGTATTGGTCACCTTCGGTGTAGTACTGCACTCCTGGTTCATTACCCTTCCCGGAGGTTTGGTACTCGCTCTGGCGCACTTTTGGAATTTAAAGCTGTTGAAGTCCTGCACTTGTAGGTTGAGGACGGCTTGAAGCAGGTTGCCTTGACCCCTCACTAATTTTTCACCCACCTTTTTGTTTGCTGAAAGTCACCTGACCTTAAAGTGATAAAATATACTCCTGGTGTATAGCTTTTTACATCTAATGTATAAGAGTCCTGAATGGTTTTACTCTTCAGTAATTTTCCTTTAGAATTGTACAGTTCAAGATCCATCTCAGTAAAACCATCGGGCAGCGATTCAATGCTTAAATTCACAAAGTCATTGGCTGGATTGGGCCATACTTTCCAGTTGAACTCGGATGGATCAATTTCAGAAGTAAAAGAGCTCGGACTGATGTTGAACTCGTAAACAGTGCCTTCAGGGGGTACAGAAACAAGTGAAAAATTTATGTGGTGGTCAATAGATTGTGGTCTTAATAACATCGGATCATCACCATCACCATACAGGTATAAAAATTCAAAATCAATATTTTCCCATAATCCTTGGCTTTCATCTTCTAGTAGCCATTGTTCAATACCGATAAGAGAGAATGCGGAATTATCGCGTATGAAATATTTCATATCCGGAGTAATTGAGGATTTTCCAATCAAATACCTTACGCGGGAATCTGAAATTCTGTATTCAAATTGGTAATTAAATCTTGAGTTAAGTTCACCATCACCAATAAAAAGTTCTTCTTCTGAGGCCACATTCCTGTATTCAACTTTGATTACCCCATCCTCTTCTTTATAAATAACATACCCTTGGTCTGAATTTAATCCATGGTTGAGTGGAGATATATACTCCAACCATAAGGGTACAATGAAAAAGATTGTCTCGACCATGGTTTCTTCATCAAAGTGAGCCATATATGATACTCCATAAGGAGTAATATTTAAGTGAGTAAATACAATACCCTCAAAACTGGGAATTGAAATGCCGGGATTTAGTTGTATGGACTGCAATTCTGAGTCATTATTCCATACTTCATCATTTAAACCAAATAGAGTATCCCCTTCACTCAAATGTTTATATTCCTCTTCATATTTTTCAAATGAAAATTCAAAATTTATCTGAGAAATGAGTGAAGACGATGAAGAAAGTGTAAAGAAAAAAACTATAAAGTATGGAAAATAATTTATTAGATGCATTTTAGAAGAATTAAATTAGGAAATTAATAAAAACCATTATTATTGTAAATTACTACGGATGTATAATGATTGACTTTTTTAGATATCTGTCCCTAAATTTAAGACGAACAACATACATCCCGGCTGGTAAATGAGACAGATTTACTTTGTTTGAAACCCACGGGCGATTATAAACAACATTGCCCATGAGGTCAATGATTTCTACTCTACTGGGTATCTCATTCACGGGATTAATTACAAGTTTATTTTCAACAGGATTTGGGTACAACTGAACCTTATTAATTGAAAGGTCCTCAACATTGGATGGTTGGGGTTCAATCCGGATAACCCATCCTTCGGGCGGTAGGGATTTTAGGCCATTCACTACATGTTCATAATCAAGAACATCGAAATCGTCGTGGGTGCCCGAGATAAAAACCCCGTCACTCTTTTGAGAATTGGCAATCCCCACACTTACTAGAAGAGGTATCAAAAGATCATTAGATAAAAAGAGAAAATAGCCCTCACCCGGAACAAAACCGGGTGAGTGGGCTAAATTCATTTCTCCAAACCTCACTTCTATGGAGCCATCTTCAAAAAACCATTGCTGGAAATTTAAATAACTATCGTGATCTTCCACCGATGGATCTCCCACAAACTTAACATTTGTGTGCTGAAGTACCAAGCATTTCAGTCCGTTTGAAATGGTTTGTTTATATCGGATATCTGACTGAATGTCCAATATGTCAAAATCCCTTTTAGGCCTTGTAAATACACTGAACAACCTTATAATCCAATCTGATTGACTGTCAAAATTAAAAAGATTGTGGCTATAAGCATAAATATAGGAATAAGAGGTGTCGTAATATGGAAATTCAAATTCTAAATCAAAACGATACATCCACTGATCGGAAGAAAAACCACCGATATCAATCAGCAATGAAGAGTATTCTTCAATCTCTACATATTTATCCTGAAAGCTTTCCAGGCTGTAGGATTGAGAACTTACCAGATAGGGAGTTGCCAATAAAAGAAACAGAATTAACACTATTTTGAACATACCTCAGCTAAGTTTAAATGTAAAGAAAAAAGATTAAAAACAACAATCAAATTCATTCAAATAATTCATTACTCATACAAAACATCAGAATGAGTAGAGTCAGGGTATTTGATACAGATAATTTGAATTTTGGTTTAGAAAATGTAAGGTAGTGAAATGTTTTAAAAAGAACATGGAATTATTAACTTTTATTAAAAAAAACCTTTTAAAATACTACCTTTTTAACCTAAAATCCACTTTGATCTATTGCCATTATTATTAAACTTTGTACTTGTAAAAGCCTGAGGTTGCTTTTCTTAAAAGTTACAAAGGTTATTTTACACTGTAAATAAAATAGTTTTATAAAACGGTTGAATTTGAATTACAATTTGGGTGATTCTGGGTGATCGGGGAGGGTAGTATAGTACCCGGATTTAGGTTGCGAATTTTTCTAGTTTTTTTACGGAATGGAAAGAAAAGTGACCCCTTCATATGATTTTCAGTATCAATTAAAATACTGATTGATGAAGACAAATTTTTATCTGAAGTAGATATTGGGACGATTCCAGGATTGCAAATCTCCCTTACACATTAAACCTAAAGTGCATGACATCCCCGTCCTTTACTACGTAGTCTTTTCCTTCCACCCGGTGTTTCCCCGCTTCTTTTACAGCTTGTTCTGAGCCGTAACGGACAAAGTC
>PWLF01000019.1 GCA_003559475.1 Bacteroidales bacterium | reverse complement strand
TCACCAATTAATTTTAATTTTTTATATTTGTAAAAAAATACAGTTAAAAATTCAAAAGCATGTATTATGAAAAAGTTATATTTTTTTTCAATATTCATTATTATGGGTATTAGTTTGTCGGTTCAATCATCATTTTCACAAAATCCTATAGATTATTTTTATATTAATGATTATAAAATAATTAATCCTACCGTTTCTAATTTAATAAAAATTACAGAAATGGATTTTAATGAGTGGGAAAAATATTTAAAAGAATTAGGGTATACAAAACAAGGAGTTTGGGATGATATGGTTAGATATGCAACAGGTGATTTTAGTGAAACTGGTATGCTTAGTGCGAGCAAGTCACAGATTAAACTTTTAATATCTTTTTTTTGGATTCCCGTTAAACCTCAAAATACTATTTACGATGATTTAATGAATGAACTTACACCTTATTATGTTAGAACTGATAGAGTTCAAGGAACTGATGATTCAGTAAGTATGATTTTTGAAATGGAACTTGATAATGGCAATATATACCGATTTGTGTTATCAAGAAAACAAGGTTCTGAAAATTTAATGGTAGTAAGAATAAAATAAATATGAATCAATCGTTACAATCAAATGAAAATAATTTTAATATCATTAATTATAATTAATATTTCTTATAGTTCCTATAGTCAAGTAGCAATGGATTATTTTATAGAAGGGGTTGAAAAATATGAACAGAAAGACTACCTTGGTGCAATAAACTATTATAATAAAGCAATTGAATTAAACCCAGAGTTTAGTATAGCATATTATAATCGTGGATTAAGCAAAAGCGAGATTGAGAAATACAAAGAAGCTGTAAATGATTTTAGTAAAGCGATAATCCTTAATTTTGATGCGTATACTGCTAGGGGGAATGCAAAAATAAAGCTAAAAGACTTTAAAGGGGCAGTCATTGATTATACAAAGGCAATTGAACTTGATCCAAAATCTTATAAAGCATATTATAATCGTGGATTAAGCAAAAGCAAGCTTAGGAAATATAAAGAAGCTGTAAATGATTACTCAAAAGCAATTGAGATTAATTCAGGAATTTCTGCGATATACTACTCTAGAGGAAACGCTAAAGAAAACCTTAAAGATTACAGAGGAGCAATAGCTGATTATTCTGAAGCAATCAAGCTTGACCCAAAGTTTTACATGGCTTACAACAATAGAGGATTTGCTAAAGCTAAACTAAATGATGATAGTGCAGGAGCAATAGCTGATTATAACAAAGCAATTGAAATCAATCCATCATCTCCAAAAGCATATTTAAACAGAGGTTTAGAGAAAATTTTCATTGGGAAGAAGGATGCTGGATGTTTAGATTTAAGCAAAGCTGGAGAACTTGGATTAGGAGTTGCTTATGATGCAATTAGAGATTTTTGTAATTAATAGCATAAAAACCATATACCAACTACGCATACAGGTTTTATTCATTATATGCTTTCCAAAAGTTGTTTTATGTTTTAAATTTAAAAAAAATGAGAAAAGCAATCTTTACTATTATAACGGTTCTTCTGATTATAGGAAGTTTAGAAGCAAAATACACACAGACATGTAAAGTAAAATACAAAAAAACTATGGATGGTCACAGTATTATACAGTTGAAGTTACTTTTATGTCTGGCACAGAGTTGAATCGTGCAACAAAAACATTTAACTATCAAGGTTTTTCAACATATGCTATTATCTTTTGGGATAGAAGCCAAGCATCTGTAATTAGAATTACTTCCTTTACTGGTTGTGGAATTGAAGTAAAGAAAAGTTGTATAGCCAACAAAGTTACTAATCTTAAAGGTGAAGACCAGCAAGAAAGGATTTGGGAAATATGCACAAGAGATTATTGTTTTTAAAGAGCTTTATAAATGAATGAAATAATAAATTACTACATCAAGTCTCTATCATCAGCATCAAAGTCATTAAAGAAGAAGTCTATTCTTGTTGAAAAACCCTGGGCTTTGATAGACAATGATGGTGAAATACAGAAATTAATATTTCGTAAAGATAAAGGGCTTGTTTTATCAAAAAATGGAGTTGTAACTGAAGGATCATGGGAATACTATCCTGATGCAAGGTCATTGTTTATTGACAGGGGCACTGATAAGCTTCTATTAAATGAGCAGTACATTGATGAAAATGTAATGATATTAAAAATAGACGGTACAGGAAATGAGTTCTATGCTATGGCTAATGAAAATACTATTCCTGATTATGATATTCCAAAGTATTTGTATTCAATTAATTGTAAAATATTTGCTATGAGATCAATTCCACTTTTAAATAGCAAAACATTACAAATACCCAATAGCCCTGAAATAGACTCAAAGATTAGCTTAATAGATGAAGAATATATGCCTCAAGATTTGTCTGACGGCGTGTATATAACAGAGGATAAATCTGAAACAATATATATTGAAAATGGAAAAATAAAAAACCACAAAAAAAACTTATTTTTTAAACTTCTAAATGACAAGTTGTTGCAAACACATCCGAATGAATCATATGAAAGCCTGTATTTGCCCAAAATAGGATCTATGGCTCATTTTCTAGAAGACAATTCTTTGCTAACAAAAGTTCCTGATGGTGATTATATGACAAAAAATAAGAAATTAACCATAATCATTAAAAATAGTCTTATCAAAGATGTCAAAAGTAATTTTGTAGCTACTTCACCTGAAGGTATATCTTATGAGATAGAGTGTGAAAATAATACTTCTTATTTTGAATTTAATAAAAATCTTAAAATTTCAATAAATGGCAATCCTGTTGATAAGGATAGATTTCTTGCTAGAGATGATATAATTTTCAAATTAGAAAAAAGTATTATTACAGAGGTTTTATTCCTGCGTGATTATATTTTAAAAGGTGATTACAAGATCCAGGTAGAGCATAAAAAAGATCCGAGTTTCAAGAAAGGTGATATAATAATCAATTCTGAACCTGTATATCCTTTACCAGATGGGAAG
>PWLF01000247.1 GCA_003559475.1 Bacteroidales bacterium | reverse complement strand
TTTGTTGTTTGCTAGTTTTTTTCTAATTTTGCACCTCTAAAATTTTTAATGTAATTAAATAAATTGTTTAACCCGGTTTTCTTTTTTGTTTTTTGAAAGAAGAAAGCCACAGAACTAATAAATAATCTAATGACAGAAGAAAATAAAAATCTTAATCCTGAAAATGAAACTAATAAAGATTCAAATGATCAGAAAGTTGAAAGTACTAATTTAAGTAATCAGGAAGAAGATTCAAAACAGAAACCCAAAGAAGAAAATACTCAACAAGAAAAACCATTAGAGATGAAAAAAGACGAAGATGGTGTTGCTGTTGCTATATATCAAATGGAAGAACCGGAAGAATTTGATTGGGATTCTGTAGATAAAAGACAAGAAGTGTATTCAGAAGATGAGAGAAAACAACTCGAGAATATGTATGAAGAAACTCTTAAATCAATTGGTGAAGGGGAAGTTTTAGATGGAAAAGTTGTTTCGATAAATAATAGAGAAGTAGTAGTAAATATTGGTTTTAAGTCTGATGGAGTTATCCCTGCATCGGAAGTTAGATATAATCCTGACTTGAAGGTTGGTGATGATATAGAGGTTTATGTTGAAAGCCAAGAAGATCATCAAGGACAATTAGTTCTTTCTCATAAAAATGCACGAACATTACGTTCTTGGGAAAGAATTAATAAAGCTTTTGAAAAAGATGAAATAATTAAAGGATATGTGAAATGTCGCACTAAAGGTGGTCTAATTGTAGACGCTTTTGGAGTAGAAGCATTTTTGCCGGGTTCACAAATAGATGTTAAGCCAATTAGAGATTATGATATATATGTTGGTAAAACAATGGAGCTTAAGATAGTTAAAATAAATCATGAGTTTAAAAATGTTGTAGTTTCTCATAAAGCATTAATTGAAGAAGAACTTGAAGTTCAAAAAGCTGAAATAATATCAAAGCTTGAAAAAGGTCAAATTCTAGAAGGTACAGTAAAGAATATAACATCATATGGCGTTTTTATAGATCTTGGAGGCGTAGATGGACTAATACATATTACAGACCTTTCATGGGGTCGCATAAATCACCCTGAAGAAGTAGTTGAGCTTGATCAAAAATTGAATGTAGTTATACTTGATTTTGATGATAGTAAAAAACGTATAGCTTTAGGATTAAAGCAGCTTACACCACATCCATGGGAGTCATTAGATACTAACTTGAAAGTTGGAGATAAAGTAAAAGGCAAAATAGTTGTTATAGCAGATTATGGTGCTTTTATTGAAATAGCTCCGGGAGTTGAAGGATTGATACATGTTTCAGAAATGTCATGGTCGCAACATCTTAGAACAGCACAAGACTTTTTAAAAGTAGGTGATGAAGTAGAAGCTGTTATTTTGACTTTGGATAGAGAAGAAAGAAAAATGTCGCTTGGTATTAAGCAACTAATTCCTAATCCTTGGGAAAATATATATGAAAAATATCCTGTTGGTTCCAAACATACTGCAATGGTTAGAAATTTCACAAACTTTGGAATATTCGTTGAATTAGAAGAAGGAGTTGATGGTCTTATTCATATAAGTGACTTGTCGTGGAGTAAAAAAATTAAGCACCCTGCAGAGTTTACAAAAATTGGTGAAAAAATTGATGTCGTTGTACTTGATGTTGACAAAGAAAATAGAAGGTTAAGCCTTGGTCATAAGCAACTTGAAGAAAACCCATGGGACGTTTTTGAAAGCGTATTTACAATGGATTCTGTACATAAAGGAACGATTGTTAGCTCATCAGACAAAGGAGTTATTGTTGCTCTTCCGTATGGCGTTGAAGGTTTTGCACCGACAAGACATACTGTTAAGGAAGACGGAACTACAGCTAAAGTTGATGAAAGTCTCGATTTTAAAGTAATAGAGTTTAATAAGGAAAGTAAAAAAATTGTAGTTTCTCATACAAAAATTTTCCAGGATAAATTAGCTGAAGAAAGAGGAATAGATACCTCTAGAAGTAAACCTAAAAAGAAGTCATCAACAAAGCAAGCGACTAGAAAGCTTAAAGATAGCATGGAAACAACAACTTTAGGGGATATTGATGAACTAGCAAATTTAAAGTCAGAGTATGACAAGTCAGAAAAATCTGCTAAAACTCAGAAGAAAGAAGATAATATAGATGAACAAAAAGATGCTGAGGTAAAAAAGAATGTTAAAGAGACAAGCAAAAGCAAAGTTGATGATAAAGAAGTGGAGACTAAAAAACAGGAGGATAAAAAAGTAGAAAAAGTGGAAGAGGATATTGACAAGAAAGAGGAAAAGCCGAAAAAGAAAGCCACAGCAACTAAAAAGACTAAGGAGGAAAAAGAGTCTTCGGAAAAAGCAAAAAAAGAAGATATAAAAGAAGATGCTAAAGCTGAATCTGATGTAAAGAAAGAAGAAAAAGCTAAAACAACTAAAACTGCAGCTTCAAAGGCAAAGAAGACGAAAAAAGAAGAATCTGAAGGTGAAGAGACAGTAGAAAAAAAATCTAAATCTACAGTAAAAAAGACAACCTCTAAAAAGTCAACTGCTGCTAAAAAAAGTGATGATAAAAAATCATCTGACGATAGTTAACGTTAATTAATTATTTATTTAAAAAGGGTCTTGAAATTTTTTACAAGGCCCTTTTTTATTATTAAGAGGGTGAAAAGCACTTTTGTTTTTTAAAAAATGTTAAAGTTTATATGGCTGAAAATGTAAAAATAATTAACTTTTTTTCTGTGTTGCTAATATAGTAGTGATTATACGTTAAAAGATTTTTGTGTTTTTTTGTAAAAAATAATAACATTATCTAATTAACTTGTATGTTTGTTTTAATTTTTGTTACTTTGCTTTAAACTAATTTTTTATTAAAATTTTAAAATTAATAATAATGTATATGAAAAAAGAAAGTTTAAGAAAAAATTTACTTAAAGTATTTAGTTTATTTATTGTAGTTAGCATTGCAACAAGCTTTGTTTGTGCACAGCAACAGCATATGCAACAACCGGCTCAACAGGAAATTGAAACAGATTTTTCTGATAATGAGTTAGAAAAGTTTGCAGAAGCTGCGCAAGAAGCTCAAATGGTTCAACAAGAAAATCAGCAAGAAATGATGCAAGCTATAGAAGATGAGGGAATTACTGTTCAAGAGTTTAATCAAATTTTTGAAGCAACGCAGAATCCTGAAGTTGATGCTGATATCACACCTGAGCAAGAGCAAGCTTTTAATACTGCAATGCAAAAAATCAACGAATTGCAACATGAAGGAGATGAATCAATTATTGAAGCCATAGAAGATACAGGCTTGACTTTTGAAAAGTATGAGCAGATAATGAATGCTTATAGACAAGATCCTGAAATTCAAGAAAGAGTTAATCAGTATCTACATTAAAAAGTTAATAATTTTATTTTCTTTTAAATAAAAGGGATGAGTGTTTATTATACACTCATCCCTTTTTTATTTATTAACTTTCAAGTAGTTGTCAAATTTAATCAGAATTAGTTCTGTTATTTTTATTTGATAAAAGGATTAATGACCTCATCATAGATAATGTTAAAATCGGAAAAAGAATAGTAATTATAGTTCTAAGCCATATCGCATCATAATATCCTGAAATAATTATAAACCAAATAGTGGAAAGAAATAAAATATCTAAAATAATAACTAGAAAATTGCCGGGATCTTTTTTTATAAAAACAGGGAAGGGCATATTGTTATCATCTATTGATAAATACTTTAAAAATCTATAAGAAGCAATTAACCAAATTATAGGTAGAATATAGCCGATGATTATTCCTACTATCAATAAATCAAAATGCCCAAAAGAATATAAAATTCCAATTGCAATTTGTCCTAACATCGTTGCCCTAAAGATTCCGACATCCCCCGCAGTTTCGTTAATGCAAAAATTTATAAAAGAGTTTGGATGAAATTTGCGCATATATTTATTTTAGTTGATAATTTAATAAGATTTTGCTCTATAATATTATAAAATTTGCTTAATTGTAATAATTTAAAGCAAAAATAATATTAAAAATTTTTGTTAGGGTTAATAATATTAAAAAAAATATTTTTTTGTTAAAGAAAAAAGAGCGATATTTGCACCTCAAAAAATAAGTTAAATAAATAAATAAAAAAATTAATTAAATGCCAACAAGGATAAGATTACAAAGAAAAGGTAAAAAAGGGAGACCCTTTTATCACCTTGTAGTAGCGGATGGTCGTGCACCTCGAGATGGAAAGTTTATTGAAAAACTTGGCACTTATGATCCCGTGACCACTCCTGCAACAATTGAATTAGATTTTGATAGATCACTTTACTGGGTTCAGGTTGGAGCTCAACCATCGGATACTGCTCGTTCGATACTGTCTAGCAAAGGAATAATGCTAAAACATCACTTATTGAAAGGAGTAAAAAAAGGAGCATTGACAACCGAGCAAGCAGAAGAAAAATTTCAAAATTGGCTTAAAGAAAAAGAAGCTAAATTGCAAAGTATTGCTAATGAAAGAGATTTGTCTGAAAAAGAAAAAGAAAAGAAGAGAATCGAAGAAGAAAGAAAGATTAATGAAGCCAGAGCTGAGAGTTTAGCAAAGAAGCAAGCTGAAGAAAAATTAGCTGAAGAGAAACAAGCAGAAAAGAAAGAAGAAGAGTCAAAGCCTGAAGATGAAAAACAAAACACTCCTGAGAGTAAAGAGGGAGAAGTGGAAAAAAATGAACCTCAGGTAGAAGAGAAAGAAAAGGTAGAAAAGGAAGCAACAAAGCCTGAAGAGGCGAAAGAAGATAAGGATAATAAAGAAGCTACTGATAAGAAAGAAGAGCCTGCTGCAGAAAAAAATGAAGAGTCGGAGAAAGCAAATGTTGATAAGGGGGGGGATGATAAACCTAAGGATGATGCTAAATCTGAAAATCAGCCTGAAGCAAAATCAGAGGATAAAAAATAATAAAACTATATTATTAAAGTAGTTTATTAGTTTCAATAAAGTTGCTTGATTTTCTTGACTAAGCTTATGGATTTAAACAATGTCTTTTATATTGGCTTCATTTCTAAAGCTATTGGCTATAAAGGAGAAGTAAGTGCCGTTCTTGATGTTGATAATCCTGAAAATTATAAAGATTTGGAATCAGTCTTTCTTTTAACTGAAGAAAAACTGATTCCTTTTTTTATTGAACAAATGTCTATTAGGTCAGGAAGTAATCATGCAAATATTAAGTTTAATGGCATTAATAGCGAGAAAGAGGTGGAAAATATATTAAACTGTGAACTTTATTTGCCTCTTGAAAACTTGCCGAAACTTACAGGAAATCAATTTTATTTTCATGAAATAATAGGTTTTATTGTTGAAGATATAAAATACGGGGAGATTGGTAAAGTGGAAGAAGTTATAGAATATCCCTCTAATCCTCTAATGCAAATAAAAAAAAATAGTAATGAAGTTTTGGTACCCTTAAAAAAAGAACTAATCAAGAAAGTGGATAGGTCTTTAAAGAAGATAATAGTTGAAACTCCAGAGGGATTGTTAGATTTATAAGTATATTTTATCTACATACTTTTTAAATTCATTATACTTTTCAATCATTATTTTAAAGAGTTTTTTAGCTTGGTCGAGTTGATTTTGTGTAACATATTTTTCAATTCTTATGCTTATTTCATGAACCCTTGAAGCTCCTATGGTTGCAGATATGCCTTTGACTGTTAGTATGATATTTTTAATTGCTTCTTGTTCGTTATTCTTTAATGCATTATTAAACTTTTCATAGTGGTCATCCATATCTTTAATAAAAGAGTTTAAAACATTCCTAATCTTAACGACATTCCCATCTGCTTGTTTTAGGATATTGTTCATTGTATTTTCATTAACAATTGGGACTTTATTGTCAAGATTTTCAATAAATATATCTTCGGTGCCTGATATATTACTATCATTATTTTTATTAACTCTGTTTTTCCATTTATAAAGCAAATTTTCTAAAGAACTAACGCTAATAGGTTTCGTGATAAAATCATCAAAGTCTAGTTTATGGAGTTCTTGAAAGCTTTTGTCAATGTCGTGAGCGCTTATTCCTATAATAGGAGGTAGTTCTTTGTATTTGCTCCTGAATTCTTTTGTGGCAGAAACTCCATCCATGACAGGCATAAATAGGTCCATTAAAATTAAGTCATACTCAACATTCCCAAAAATATTAAAAGCATTGATAACATTTTCCTGATATAATTCTAAAGCTTTTTGCCCATCAGGCGCTATAGTAACTTTGCAACCTAAGCTTTCCAGCATCATCGTTAAAACTTTCTGATTGTCTTTTTTATCTTCAACTAAAAGAACGGAAAGATTTAATTCATTTTTATTTATTGTATCTTTATATTCATTATTATGAATTTCAGGTTCATTTAGTTCATGATTTTCATTATGTTTTTCTGCTTTAAAAGTAAACCAGAAAGTGCTTCCTTTTTTCTTTTCACTTTCAACCCCAATATCTCCACCAAGAAGATTAACAATATTTTTGCAAATATAAAGGCCAATTCCGGAACCAATAGATGAGTTTTCTGTTTTATTGGATTTTTGAAAAGCTTTAAAAAGATTCTTGTGGTCTTTCTTTATTATTCCTATTCCTGTATCTTTTATTTCGCAATATATAATGACATGCTCGTCATTAGATTCTTCAGCTTTGATTCTAATGGTTACATGTCCTTTGTTGGTATAATTTAATCCATTTGATAAAAGGTTAGAAATTACTTGATTTACTCTTTTTCCGTCAATTATTATAAAATCAGGTATGGTTTCATCTATGTCGTAATTTACTGTTATATTTTTTTCTTTAGCAATATGAGATACATTATTAATAATATTCTTGACATTTTTTCTAATATTATATTTTTCGTAATTGAGTTTCATTTTTCCGGCTTCAATTTTTGAAACATCTAATATATCATTGATCATATTGATGATAGTTCCCGAAGATTCTTTCAGTGTTGCAATATATTGTTTTTGTTGTTCGTTAAGTTCGGTGTTGTTTAAAAGGTCTAAAATCCCTACAATATCAGTAAGGGGTGTTTTTAGTTGATGGCTTGTATTTTGGAAAAACTCCTCTTTGATTTCTGCTGATTTTCTCATTGTAAATATGTCTTTCCACAACTTTTGACTTTCTTTTTGCCAAGAGACATCCTGAATAGTAATCAGTATTATATTTGGTTCAGAATATTTGCTGTAAAAGATTTTGCTGACAAAGTGAATATATCTGATATTATTTTTTTTGTCAATTATTCTGAAATCCATTGAGAAGTTTTCATTTTTTTTAGAGAAGGCTTCTTTCAATGATTTTAGGTATCTCGTTTTGTCATCAGGGTGTATTGTGTTAATTATACGTCTGTCATTATAACTAATAATTTCTTCATAATCTTCAATATCTAGTAATTCAAAAAATATGTCATTATGTGATAAAGTATTCTTTTTAAAATTAATTTCACAAGAACCAAGTTGAGCTACTTCTTGCGCTTCTGCAAGTTTTTCACTGTTTCTAATAAGTTCTTTTTCCATATTTTTTTGAGCTGTTATATTTGTTACTAGTAAAGTAACTCCAACAGATTCATTTGTGTCAGGATCTTTTCTTAAGGAAGCTTTCGAAAGGTACCATCTGCTAGTATTTTTTGACTTTAGCTCAAATTCAAAAGATTGTGCTTTTTGTGTTTTAAATAAATTGTTAAAAGAAATAGATAGCAATTTCGATATTTTTTTTGAAAAGACATCCTGAAAATTCTTTTTTAATGGGCTTTCAGAAATTATAAAAGGAATATTTTTAAAATCGTTTGTGTGTAAATATTCAATATTTCCTTTTATATCAAAAGAAATTAAGGTGTCATCAATTGATTCTATTGTAGATCGTAATAATTCTTTTGTTTTTAAAAGTTCTTTTTTTACTTGATGTCTATAAACAGCAATCTCTAAAGCAGACTTTAGTATTTTCTCATCAAATGGCTTTATAATAAAAGCATTAGGCTCGGCTTCTTTTATTCGACGAATTGTATTTTCATCAGATTTGGATGTAATATATACTATTGGTATATCTATAAAGGAAAGGATTTCTGAGGCTGTTTCTATTCCATCATCCCTATCTTTCAAGTTTATATCTAATAAAACCAGATTAGGTTTTAAGTCTTTTGCTAATTGTATGGCTTCTTGACTACTTGATGCTTGAGCCATTATTTTACAATCAAGTTTTTCCAGGATTTGGTATGTATAATTTGAAGTAGAAAGTTGGTCTTCTACAAGCAAAATTTTGTTTAACATGTCATTTTGTTTATGGTTTCTTTGAACTCGTTGTACGTTGGTATTAATTGTTTGCTTAATTTATAACAGTTTTTTTTGTCTTTTATTTTTAAATACTCTTCAATATCTTTACTAATGTTTTTTAGCCTTAAAGCTCCAACAGTTTTTGAAATATTAAATAGGGATTGTATTGTTGATTTGGCTTCTTCACAATTATAATTAGCATCTTCCATACAATTATGAATCTTAATTATAAGCGCTTCGGCTTCATTAAAATAAGATAAAAAAATCTCTCGTATCAACAATTTATTGTTTTCGGATTGTTTTTTTATTAATTCAAAAATTTCTTCATCAATAATCTTGTATTTATCATAATAACACATGTTTTTTAATGTAAATGGCTATTTAATTTTTTAAATCAACAAAATCTTATGATATAAATACAAAAATAACTTTTAAGAATTAAAATTTATTAAGTATTATTACGTAATTAGTATAAAACTAAGATAATATTAATTAATAAATTTATAAAAGTTAGGATTCTTTTTTAAATATAACCTTCATTTTCAAATGTTTTTTATTAATTTTGCAATAAAACAAAATATTATATAGGTTTGATGAAACAAATAATAATAATAGTTATCGTGCTAGCTGCGTTTACATCTTGCAAGGTATTGTCGCCGGAGCAAATGTTGCGTACACCTCGAACTTATGAATACTCGGATCCTGAGAAACTCAAAGAGGTTAAAGAGTATCGGATTGCTTCGAATGACCAGCTTTCATTTTTATTATTATCAAATGATGGGGAAAAACTTGTTGATCCTTTAGAAGGTTCTGCATCTAGTCGAATGAGAGAGTATAGTTATTTGATAGAATATGACGGTAATGTAAAACTTCCGGTTTTAGGAAGAGTTAAATTAGAAGGTATGACATTAAGGGAAGCGGAAATCGTATTAGAGGAAAAATATAGCAAATATTATAATCGCCCATTTGTTAGGCTTAATATTACAAATAATAGAGTTGTTGTTTTCCCGGGAGGCAGAGGTGGTTCATCAAGAGTTATATATCTTGAAAACACAAACACTACACTTTTTGAAGCATTAGCACAGGCAGGAGGTATTACTGATGGTAAAGCTCATAGGGTAAAGCTTATACGAGATGGAAATTCAGGCAAACCTGAAGTTTATCATATTGATCTTTCAACAATTGCCGGGATCGATGATGCTAACATTATACTTCAAGCAAATGATATTATATATGTTGATCCAAGAGAAAGAGTGCCACAAAGAATTTTAGAAAATATTACTCCTTATGCGTCTTTAGCAAGCACTATCTTAGTGCTATATTCGCTTTTTAATTAATTATTTATTTATTCTGCAATAATGAGTGAAGATAATGTAAAAAGAATATCGAAAATTAATGATGATTTTGATCTAAATCTTTTTCTTTACATAACAAGGAAAAATATTTTGTTAGTAATTTTGCTTTTAATTGTTGCAGTTAGTAGTGCATTTATATATTTAAGATATACTCCGCCATTATTCCAGGCATCAGCTATAATTCAAATAGGAGGAGATGAAAGTGAGAGATTTGAAAGTGTCTTCCCCGGGAGAAGGTTTGCAGATGATGATATGGCTAAAAAGATTGAACTCATGCGTTCACAAGTCTTTTTAGATAGAGCGTTTAGAAAGTTGCCTTTAGAAATAGAGTATTTTTCTAAAGGACAAATACTTGATTATGAGCTTTACGGAAACTCTCCTTTTTTGGTTGATGTAAAAGTAAAATGCCCCTCTTTTTATCAAACACCAATTTATATAGAATTTGTTAATGATAATAATATTATATTATCACATAATATTGGAGGACAGGAGAAAGAAATAAAGATTTTTGAAGGAGAATTTTTTGATATAGGGAAGGCAGCTATTAGAATAGATATTTTGAATCATGAAGCAATTTCAAAACAACAAAGTCTTTTTAGTAAAGATTCTTATTTTTTTATTGTAAATCGCCCGGATAGAATTGTGCCAAAATACTCAAGTGATTTGAGCATAAGTGTTTTGAGCTCAGCAGCAAAAACAATTAAGATAACATATGAAGGGCATAACGCAAGGAAAACAGCTGATATTGTAAATGCTATAGCTGAAGAGTTTGGCCTTTATGAAATTGAAAGGAAGTCGGAAAGTGCCAGAAGAACACTTGATTTTATTGATAAACAAATAGATGTTATTTTTGATAAGTTGTCAGAATCGGAATTTAAATTAAGAAATTTTAAAAAAGAACATCAGATAGATGAAACTTCTCCTTCTCAGCTACCTACAATATTTGATAGAATAAATAATTTTGAGACTCAAATTGTTAAGCTTGAAATGGAAAAGAGGCTCTACAAAGACGTAAAGAATAGTTTAAAAGATGAAAGTAAAACAGATGTTTATAATTTAGTTGCAATACTCTCAGGAAGTGAATTTAAGGGCAATGTTGCTAATATGCTTAATAACTTGAGAGAGTTGCTTCATAATCGTGAAAGATTATTATATGAAGTAACTACGAGCAGTGGTCAAATAGAATCTTTGGACCATCAGATAGATATCCAAAAAAATATGATAATAAATAGTATTGCTACATTAGAAAGAAATATTAAAACAAAAATTGCAGAGTATAAAAATCAAATACTTATTTATGAAGATTATATGCTTGATCATAAATATGGTAGTAACTACAGCATGATTGAATACAGTAGATTAAAGAGGGTGCATGCAATAAATGAGCAGTATTATAATGAATTAGTAACAAAGAAAGCACAGTATTCGATTTCTAAAGCCGGTTTTGTTCCTCAAAGTGCAATCCTTGAAAAAGCTAATACCCCCGGAAGACCAGTATCTCCAATATCAAGAAATGTTTATATTGGTAGTTTTTTATTTGCGATGTTATTAGGTTCAGGAATTATAGTATTGAGATATTTGTTCTTTAATGAGATCGCCTCCGTGCAAGATATAGGTAAATATACCAGTGCCCCTATTTTAGGTATAGTGCCTAAGTATAAAAAAGAAGTATTAGAAAATCAATTAATTGTTTATAGAAAACCAAAATCAATTATATCTGAATCACTTCGCTCAATAAGAACTAACTTGCAGTTTATTGATAATAAAAAAGGTAGCAAGCTTATTGCTGTTACCTCAACAGTCTCCGGAGAAGGGAAAACTTTTTTTTCAATTAATCTTGCAGGAATACTTGCTTATAGTAATAAAAAAGTTATTCTTATAGATTCGGATATGAGAAAGCCTAAAATCCATAGGGAGTTTGGAGAGCAAAATGTTAAAGGATTAAGTACGATTTTATCGGGAATTGATAAAATGGAAAACTGCATTAAAAAATCATATATTGATAATTTTGATTATATAACAGGGGGGCCTATACCTCCAAATCCTTCAGAGCTAATTATTAGTGAAAAAATGGATGAAGTTGTTAAGAACCTAAAAGATAATTATGATTATGTGATAATTGATACACCTCCTGTAGGGATAGTAACTGATGGTATGAGGCCTATAATGATAGCAGATTATCCTATATATATATTTAAGGCAGGTTTTTCAAAAAGAATGTTTATTAATAATTTAAATAATCTTGTTGACAAGAATAATATTAGTAAACTTTCATTGGTGTTAAACTCTGTTAAAAGTAATTTTGCTGATTATGGATATGGGAGAATTTATTCTTATGGTA
>PWLF01000152.1 GCA_003559475.1 Bacteroidales bacterium | reverse complement strand
TTTGAATGCATGAGGCGCTTCAAATGCTCCATAAGCTGGGTCATTTGAACCTGCTGCTCCACTTGGGTTAGCGCTATCAGGATCGTGAGCTGGTTTTGCACCAAATGGTTGCTTACCACCTGCATAAACATAGTCAAGATAAGAAACTACGCCTGTTGGACCTGGCATAGGAACTACATTAACTATATCAAAACCAACAGTTCTTGCAGCTACCTGAAGAGCCATTGGAAGAAGTGCAGGCCACTTGTCACCTGAACCCTGAGAGTCAGGACTATAAAATTGAGATCCTGTAGTTGCAGCTTGTGAAGCTGGTTGAGCAGAACCTACACCTGGAACATTATGTAATGTAGCATAAGGTGTAGAAACACCGCCCATTGCAGTTTCATTAAGAGCGTGATAGTGAGCATATTTAGAAATCCAAGAAAGTCTTGACTTATCCTTCACACCGGTTGTTGACTCAACCATCGGCGCCCATTTTTCTACGATTTGTTGTTCATTTAAGTTTTTCATAATTTATTAAACTATTATTTTTATTTTTATTTTATTTATTTTTAAGCTTTTAACGTTAATGTTAACATAATGCACATTAAACGTTATATTTTCTCATTCTATTACCAATTTCTTGGACAAATGAGTCCATTTTTTTATCTGCTTGGTCAGTTGACTTTGCAGTTACAACTTCATTTAATGATGAAACACCTGATTCTCTTAAATTAGTAGTTTCCCAGAAGTTGTTTATTTGATATTCTGTTTCAAGTGGATAGAACTCAGCTCTTGCTTTTATTGCAGCCTTTTCAGTTTCAGGAGCCTTTTCAAAAAGTTCTTTATACTTTTTTGGGGCTGCTTTTAGCCAAAGCGGTTCATTACTTGTTTTTTGAGTTACAACATTTTCCCAAAGCTTTTTAATAACATTGGACTCTGTAGTTGGATTCTTCTTAACTTCATTTGCAACCTTTTCTTTATCGGTTTTACTTAGAGCAGCGAAAGCTTTTCTATCAGTTTCAGATAATAACTGAGTAAATGGATATTGGTTAATAGTTTCTTCATCTACCTTCTTTTGTTTTTCGATTGTAGACATAATACTTGTTAACTTTTCATCAAGCTTAGATGCTCTTTGTTTAATCGAAGATTTTTGGAATCCACTTTCATTAAGTTTTTTACCTTCAGGTTTAGTATCTAATTTTAACCTTTGGGCATTTTTCATTGTTGAAGAAGGACCGTCACCACTAACCTTTACAGTAGGTTTTGAACCAGATTTTACAGTATCAAGAGTCATGACTCCTTTTATTTTTCCTGATCCAACACTGCCTGATTTTTTATCGCCAGTAAGAGTTTTTAGTCCTTTTGGTAGTGACGTAGTTTTTGAAGGAGTTTTGCCGGCTCTTATTTTTGAGATAATGGTTTTATATTTATCACTAAATTCAACTCCACTATCTTTACCAGCATCTACATCAACCTTTTCATTACCTGTAGTTTTTACATCAGAAATAACACCAAGACCGTGGGTACCAGAAATTGGTGTAATCATTGATTCGTTTAAAGATTTACCAGAAATACCATGATTCTTAAAACTCTCAATTAATTTCTTTCTTAATTTAGGATCTTTTTTAGACTCAGATACTAAGTCAATATATTCAACTAATCTTTTAGCTTCATCCTTTGAAACTGCTCTTCCAAACATATCTTCAGACCAATTTGCTGTTAAATTAAGATTTTTTGCAATAGAGCTTGTCCAATCATGCATTTCATTAATAGCTTTAGCTTTTTCAGTACCCCATTCATGAAGACTGTTAACACCTTTAGCTATTTCCCGATTCCAATTATTGACCTCATTCAACATTTTTGCATTGTGGTCAACAGTTGAACCAATAGCATTAGTTACTTTTGCATTTTCACCAACCCAATCTTGGGTAGCATTAAGAGTTTTTGCATTATGATCAACCGTTTCTGTAATTTTTTTAGTTAAACCATAATGTTTATTACTCTTTTTAGCTAAAGTATCTGCATAAGTAGCTAATTTATTCACAGACTTAGCAATATCTGACTGCCAATTGATTGATCCTTCTTGTATTGAACGAAGCTTATTAACATATTTCTTAAGGATAGCTAATTCTTTTGAAGCATTTCCATTACTTCCTTCTTCAAGAACGGATTTTTCAATGGCATCAAGTCTTTCATTTAAATTACTAAGTTCTTTTTTGAAGAATAAAGTCCATTGTTGAACAGCTTCTTCATTCATTCCTTTAGATTCAAAATTTTCTTCTGCCATTTTTACTTTTTCGCTTTTATTTTTAACGTTTTTTAATAAATTTTTTGCTTCTTCGCGAAGCGCCACTGATGGATATTTATCAGAAACATCAATGATAGAAATGTTTTCATTAACAATGCCGAGATTTTTAGAAATGTCATCTTTTTCATGAGATCTATAATTCTCATTTAAAGACTCAACAAGAGATTTAACTCTTGCTTTTGAGCTCTCGTTTACGTTTTGAAGTTGTGCACTTTCAAATCCTGGTTTAGCAACAAGATCATAAGTATAAATTTGCTGTATTTGAACAGTTTTATCCTCGTTAACTGTACCAGCAGCACGTGAAGAAATAGAAAGAGGAACCCCTGCCTCAAGAAGAGATTTTGCAATCTGTCCCTTTGGTGTTCCTTCTAAAATTTCAATACGTCCTTTAATTTGGCGTGCGGATTGATCATACCATAATTCAGAAACTCTATGTGAAACATTTCCAAGGGCAACTTCAAATCTTTCAGGGTGATCAAGTTCACCTAGTAAGCTACCATTGGTAATATCTTTTTTAAGATATTCTAAATGTGGTAAATACTCCTTTTCTTCGTAAACACGACCATTTCTGTTCTCAACTCCAAACTCGGCAAAAGTACCTTCTAAAACAGTCTTTCCTTTTTGACTGATTTTTTTAAGGTTTTCACTCGATCTCTCGAGTATAAGTACATTTTGAGTCATATTTATAGTTTTTTTATTTTTATTATATATTTGTTATCAAAACTATATAATATAATGATAATGCATTGTATATTATATGTATAAAGAAGTAAAGTTTACTTTTAAAGCCGGTGTATATACA
>PWLF01000220.1 GCA_003559475.1 Bacteroidales bacterium | reverse complement strand
TGTGTTACATCGGCATTATACTCTAGTGTCTCTAAATCTTCCTTCTTAATACTAATACTCCTAGCGTCTGTGCTTTTCAGTTGCGCTATAATATAATCGTTCTGCCCGTCCTCCTTTTCTATCCAACCAGAGCCAGACCCTCTAGTCGGGTTTAACCCTAATTTTTTCATTACCTGTTTTTCATTATTTATATAAAACTTCCCTGAACGTCTAGGCATTAAAGCAGGTCCTTTTTCAACTTTTCAGCTTTCAGCTTTTCAGCATCAACTCGTTGCTGTTCATTAAGCCAAAAGCTTTCACCGCCAGAAGTTATTTTGACATCAGATTTAATTTTATAGACTTCAACCACAAGTAGGTTCTCGGCTATTGCTTCACCTTGGTCTATAATCTCCCCACATTCTTTCAAAGCTTCTTCAAGACTTGAAAAGGAAAAAGTTCTTCCAAACTTCCAACTATCTAAAAACGTTCCAAAAATATCCCTATTACGAATTAAGATGTTATATTCTTTTGCCATTTTTATCCCCCTTTATTTCCATATCTTTTAACCAGATGAAAAGCTATACTTTCTAAATAATTGCTATCTTCCGATTTTAACCTCCCATATAAATCAAAACCAGTGGAGCCATCAAAATCAAAGAAGCAATAATAAAAACTTGTCTGCTTAAACTCTTTAGGGTAATCTTCCGCCATTTGCACTAATTGCGTACAATTTTTGTCAAACATTTCATCGGAAACTATACTTGTATTCAAGCGATAATAAATTATCGAATGGACTAAAATCCACCTCTCAAGTAGTTCCATTTTTGTTTGCTTTGTCCAATATGGATTCTTAAAGTTCATCTTCCGAACTTATCCTTTAAAATATCACATAAAGCCTTATCTGGACACTCATCACAATCTGTCTTAACTTTCCCAAGTGATTCTTCATACATATTTATAAAATCGTCAGCTACTTTAAACAATTCCTCTTCAGTAAACGATTCTTTAAGCTTATTTATAGTCCCTGGAACAATTCTATCTATCGTAAAAGTAGCTAAAAATGAACTCTGTAAAAACCCAAATAACTCTTTATACATCCCCCGTTTTATAATGAACACAGAAATCTTTTCTTCATCATTGTAGGCTACAGCTTTAATTGAATCTGATTCCTCTAAAATATAACGCCCGCCAGTTGATAAAAATATTCTAACGTTTATATAACTAACAATTTCCTCAAAATAAACCGCCACTCTATCTTCTTTTTCGTTAAACCTCTCTACTTTAATTTCTTTAAACATTATTTTTATCCCCCTTTATCTCATTAAGTCTTCAGATACAAACCACTTCTTTAAAGTTGCTTCCCCGATATTAAAATCCTTAGCTATCTCCCTTAAAGTTTCTCCCTCTTGCCACCTCCTATATGCCACTAATAAAATTTCTTTTTGTGGCTTTTCTGCTTTTCTCCTATAACCACCTCTTTTATCCATGTTTTAAACCTCCTAAAAAATTATTTATATCCCAACTCCGATTTTAATTCCCTAATTAACTCTGTTACGTCAACATACGTCCAATTCTCCAAGTCATAATCCTCTTGGTTAAACTGACATTTATCAATTAGCATACGAACATAATTTAACATTTTATTCGAAGGCCTTCTGCTCTGAATCTCAAAAACATTAATTTTTCCCATTCTTTATTTCCTCCCTTAAAATCTTTAATTCTCCTTTTAGTTCTTTATTCTCTTTTATCGCCTCAAATAAATCCTTACGAAGCTTGTCCCGCTCCATTATTAAACGGGTTATTTCTGCAATAGGGCACGCCAAACACCTTACCTCCCTTCTCTAGCTGAATTATAAGAATATAGCTATGTGCTTCCAGGTTCGCCCCAGTTAAACGAAAATAATCTCTTAATATATTTATATATCTTTAAATAAAAGAAGCCCCTGTGGGCTTCCTATCGTGCTAACGCTTCTAACGCTCTTCCGTATCTTGTGCTATCGGGGCGGAAGGTGTTCATTGTGTCTCTGTCCATTCCCTTGAATACTGCAATTGTCAAAATTTCTTCAAGCTTCATCTTTCCTTCTAGCTTTGTAATAACTGCGAGGCACCTATAACTGAAAGTTGCTCTTACACCTTTCTCTACCGCTTGCCTTCTTAAACCTCTTACAAATTCTACCAGCTCTTTATTTCCTTTAGCTATCGCAAGTTCTACTTTTTCAGAGTAATCAAATTCGATATATACGAAGCGGTCGAGTGTGCTTTGGTCAATTTGTAGCCTGCCGGTATATTGTTCATCAGCGCCATCACCAGTTGTATTTCCAGCGGCTACTACTCTAAAATCTTCATGTGCGTATACTTTACCATTCGGAAATTCAAAGTAGCGGTTTGCTATGGCGGCGTTTAGAAGAACCAGGACTTCGGGAATACTTGCATCTAGTTCATCAAGGAAAAATAATCCGCCATTTGTGAAAGCTTTATAAAATTCTGTTTCGTGGAAGTTACCACCTGCATCAATAAATCCAGTGATTTTATATTCTTGTTGAACCGAGTTTGTAAAGTAGAACTCTAAGTCTAAAACATCTGCTAACTGCTGTAAAGTATGATTTTTTCCGCTTCCTGCGGGACCGTGCAAATAAACTGGGATGTCAGCTTCTACGCAAGCTAGAATTTTATTAAACTGCTCGTGTCTTACCTCTTCCCCATCCTCGATTTCAATAACTTCGATTTCTTCAACTTTAGGGGCAACCTCGGGAACCTGAATTTCTTCGTAAGTTTCATTTTCAAAAACCCCAGTTCCTTTTTTGTAGTTGCCTACCCAAGTGATTTCTTCCGCTCTATTATCATTTTCATCAAACTTGAAGGAAAATATATTGCAATTTACGCTGAAGTGCATACCTTTTAAAGTTCCGCTTTTTCTTTCCGAAATCTTCCTCATTATACTTCTGCCGCTCGATAACTTTATGTATAGTTTCTCTGGATATTTGTAGCTCTTGGAGGCCCACTCGATTTTTGCTTCCTGCATCATTTTTTCGTTTTTCATTTTCTTACCCCTTTTCTTAAGGAAATTTTTATTTTTTCAACCTAAGTTAATTATAAACTGTTTCCCTTTAGTTGTC
>PWLF01000271.1 GCA_003559475.1 Bacteroidales bacterium | reverse complement strand
GCAAAAAAACATTTAAAGTCGGCTTTAAAACTCCTAAAGCAAAACAAAGACAAAGAATTTTTTGATGAAATATTTAAAGCTTTATGGGGATATCTTTCTAATAAAATGAATATTCCTGTATCTGAATTAAGTAAGGATAATGTAAGAAACAAGCTTAAAGAAAAAAATATACCCGGAGAAATTATTGATGAATTTATAAATACTCTTGACCATTGCGAGTATGCAAGATTTTCTCCAGGAGATAAAGAAGAAAACATGGATAAAGTTTACTCAATGTCTCTTGAAATCATTGTAAAAACTGAAAAGTGGCTAAGAAAAAGTAAATCATAACAAAAATTGATGGTTATAAATAGTTTTTAAACACATATAAGTATGAATCATAAAAAAAACTTCTATATTTTAATAATATCAGTTTTTTTGTTTTCATTTTCAAGTTATGCAGACAAGCCGATGCAAATACTTGAAAAGGCAAATGAAGCTTATTCAAATAATGAATTCAAGCATGCAGTCGAATTGTACGAAAAAATTATTGAAAAAGGATTCGAGTCATCGGAGTTATATTATAATCTTGGCAATGCTTATTTTAAGAGTGATAAAATAGCTAAAGCGATTTTAAATTATGAACGTGCTAAACGTTTAAATCCATCTGACAAAAATATTATTTTTAACCTTCGTGTTGCTCAAAGTCGTACTGTTGATAGAATTGAACCTGTGCCAAAGTTGTTTTATGAGCAATGGTGGAACAATATACTATCTTCTCAATCAGAAAGAGGTTGGGCAATAACATCAATAATATTTGCATTTCTATTTTTCGTTACTGCCGGGTTATTCTTTTATATTTCACGTAAAGGGTTAAAAAAGTTGCTCTTTATTTTTGCGATAATTTTTCTTATAACAACAACACTTTCATTGGTTTTTGCTCAAAAGCAATATAATAAGCTGGTTGAGCAAACAGAAGCTATAGTTTTCACACCTCGTTTAACTGCTAAAAGTGCTCCGAGTGCGTCAAGCACTGACTTGTTTGTTATACATCAGGGGACAAAAGTAGAAATAACTCAAAAAGTCAACGATTGGTATGAAATACGACTGCCTAATGGTAATGTCGGGTGGATAAGTAAAGAAAGTGTAGAGATAATTTAGAAAATTAATGCAACCTCTTTAACCTTTCAACATAATCAATTAAATCGGGAAAAAATTCTCTGAATTCATCACGAAACTCATTATAGTTAGCAACAAGGTCTTTGACAGCATTTTCCATGCCTGATTTGAATGGCGTTCTGCGAGCAAGCCCTTCAAAGTTTTTTTGTAATTTATCAAAGTTAGCATAGTTTACAAGCCAGTTGGAGCTTATCATAAAAGGAAGTATTTTTTTAGCTCTTTTAGGCAGAATTAAATAATTGACCATTAAAACATTGTAGGAGTTGCTCATGAAATTATCTATTGGTGTTTTTGAATAGTCAGTCCAATTCCTTGCCAAAAAATGATCATAATACATATAAACAATTACCGGTGAATAATGGCGGTATTTAGAACGTAGCCTTCTTTTACTTTTAAAAACTACCTCATGTTTGTCTGTAAAAGAATCTATCTTTCTGTGCAACATTATGCCTTTAACAATTCCCGGACTGAATTTTTCAATTTGCTTGCCTTTAACCATATCAGCAATAAAATTTCCTAAAATCAATTCTTCATTATCGCCTGATAAATATAAATGTGCTAAAAAATTCATCTACTCTCAATTAAAAATAAAACAAACATTGAAATCAATTACTAAATTAATAATAATTTATAACTTTTTTATAACTTAGCAACCTAATTTTGAAAAATCGTTTAATGCATGACCGAGTACCTATTACTTTTTATATACTTATCTTTATTTTTGTTTTTTATAAAAAGGATAAACTTTTTTAAAAACATTCCCGGGCTTACATATAAAAATTTAGTGCTTTTTTTCTCAATCAAGTTTATAACGGGTATTATACTTAGTTTAATATATAAATATTACTACGATACCTCAACTGCTGATATTTATAAATATTATTACGACGGATTATTTTTATATGAAATATTATGGGAAGAGCCGTTTGATTATTTAAAGATTTTAACAGGTGTTGGAATCACCGAGTATCATACAGAAAAATATTTATCAAACATGTCCTATTGGTTTAGACCGTGGGAGTCGCCTGTATATAATGATAATCGCATAATTATCAGGTTTAATGCTTTTGTTTCTATTTTTTCATTCGGATATATTCACATTCATACGCTTTTTGCAAATATTTTATCTTTTACCGGGTTAGTAGGTATATACAAGTTTATTTTGAAATATTTGCCAAATAATAAAGTCGAATGGCTTAAGTGGGGTATTTTCCTGTTTCCCTCACTTCTTTTTTGGGGTTCAGGCGTTTTAAAAGAAGCTATTTTAATAGGGTGTTTTGGTTTAGGAATCCATTTTGCAGATAAAATATTTTCAAATACCTACAAAAAATTTACATCAATTTTAGTTTTGGCTGTTTGTTTATGGGTATTGCTGTTTTTAAAAACGTATATACTATTATTATTTTTACCCTGTTTTATCGGTTTTTATATTTCAAAGAAGTTTAATTTTATTAAAACTCAGCTTGTATATGCCGGGTTATTTTTTCTTATACTTATTATCGGAGTTATCATAAATTATTTAATTCCCGCTTATAGCCCGTTTTACTTAATAGCTGATAAGCATAACAGTTTGGTGGATTTATCTCGTGCTATTGATGCAGGTAGTTTACTTCATGAAGGTTATCTTGCTTATTCAATCCGAGATATTTTACTAAATACTCCAAGGGGGTTTTTATATACTTTTACAAGACCACATATATTTGAAACAGACTCATTACTGATATTATTTTCGGCTTTAGAGAACATTTTAATAAAAATTATGATTGTTATATCATTGATTTTTTATTCAAAAAAACAAGATATTCCTATTCGGTTAGCCGGTATGTCTTTTTGGTTCTGTATTGTTGGTTTTGCTTTTATTGGTCTTACAACTCCTGTTTCCGGAGCTATTGTAAGATATAAAATAATTATGTTACCGTTTTTATGGGTTCTGGTTCTAAGTATTGTAAATATTGAGAAAATAAAGAAAATATAAAAATTTATCTTTTATTATGAATAAACTACTCCTTTTATTAATTGGTGGTGGAATAGGAACAGTTGCCAGATATGTGGTTACAAACATATTTTATAAATTTGAATTTGTTTTTCCTATTGGAACATTAATAGTTAACACTTCCGGATCCTTTTTAATCGGCTTGATATGGGGCATTTGCGAACAACAAAATATATCAGAAAGTATGAGAACATTTATTTTTGTTGGAATATTAGGAGGCTACACTACCTTTTCTAAACTTACATTAGATAGCATTACTCTTTTCCGAATGAACGAAGCTAAACTAGCAGTATTGAATATTTTAGCAAATAATGTGATTGGTATTTTGATGGTGATATTGGGTTTCTTTTTATCAAAATGGATTATGAGTTATATTAATTAACAAAACATAGCTAATTATTTTCACAACAAGCAAACAAAAGATATTTAAATACCTTAAAAAGCGTCTTTAACAATGCCCATTAATTTACTGTGTATTTTATTATTTGAAGCTACTATTTCTTTTCCAAAAATATAATTATCCTTATTTGAAAAGTCAGAAACCGATCCACCTGCATTTTGTACGATAAATGCTCCGGCAGCAACGTCCCAAGGATTTAGCCCATATTCAAAAAAGCCATCAAATCTACCACAAGCAACATAGGCAAGATCAACCGCAGCTGAGCCAAAACGGCGTACACCTCTTGTCTCTGTTATAATCTTCTTTAACACCATAAAATAGTCATCCATTCGCGAATAATCGTAATATGGAAAACCTGTTGCAATAAGAGAATCTTTAAGATTGTTTGTTTTCGTTGCCTTAATTTGCTCCCCATTCATATATGATTTTCCACCACCCCAGCTATAAAACATTTCATTATTATTAATTTCATATACTACACCTAAAATAACTTCTTTTCCTTTAGTCAAAGCAACACTTATGCTATAGCAAGGTAATCCATGAATAAAATTAGTTGTACCATCTAATGGGTCTATTATCCATCTATAAGTCAAGTTTTTGCGACTGGGAGTAGCTGTTTTCTCTTCTGTTAAAAAATCTGCATCAAACAGCAATAAGCTTAAATTGCTAACTAACTGTCTTTCTGCTTGTTTATCAATATGAGTAACAAAACTGTTACGATCCTTCTCTTCAATATCAGAATTATCAATATTTTTAATGTTTTCTTGAATCCATCTCCCCGTTTCTTTGCAAGCAGCAATTACATCACTGCACAATTTTTCAGGGTCTAATAAAAAATTACTCATACACTATGCTGTTTATATATGTTTGACTTAGGTTCTAATTATCAGATATTTAAATCTTTAATATTTTTTAAAAAAATAAACCTGACACTAGATACAAAATGTTTATAGTATATCACACTCATATTTAATATCATCTGAAATTTCCCTAAGATAAACTTTTTTCAACTGATTTACAAGATTTTCCTTATATGGCGTTTTCACTTTCAAATAATTTGGCGTATAGCCTGATATAAAGCCATTAGATGCTTTATTTTCAAATAGCACATCATATTCCTTACATTTGTTTAACTCATAAAAAGCCATAAGCTTATTTTGCGATAACTCCTTTAAAGTATTACTTCTGATTTTTTTATCATAAGGCTTACAAACATTTTCCATATCAGCAGCTATAGTGTTTTCTCTTTTGCTAAATTTAAATACATGCAAATAAGAGACAGGAAGATTTTCAAGAAACCTTACGGTTTTTTTAAAATCATCTTCCGTTTCCGTTGGAAATCCGGCTATAACATCAACAGCAATGCATGCCAAAGGCATTAATTCCTTAATTTTATAGACTTTATTAGCAAATAAGCGAGTATCGTACTTCCTTTTCATTTCTTTTAAAACTTTATCCGATCCGGATTGCAAAGGAATATGAAAGTGCGGCATAATCTTAGAAGACTCAGCTACCAGTTTTATAATATCATCTTCAAGTAAATCCGGCTCTATAGATGATATTCTAAGTCTTTGAATATTGTCAATTTTTGATATCTCTTTCAATAATTCAAAAAAAGACTCGTTATGCCTCTTGCCAAAATCACCGATATTAACGCCTGTTAAAACCAGTTCTTTTACAGGATTTTCAGCTAAAACATTCAGTTTTTCTATAGTTTTTTCAATATTATCGCTTCTACTTCTTCCCCTTGCTTTAGGGACAATACAATAAGAACAGTTATAATCGCAGCCATCCTGTATTTTAAAAAATACACGTGTTCTGTCACTCCCCGAATAGGATGATATAAAATCTACTTCCTTTTTATCAAATAAATTAATTTCCGGTTCCTTACCTGTTCTGTATTTTTCAATAATATCAAAAAGGTCATATTTATTTTGATTATCTAATACAATATTAACGTTATACTGAGATTTAATACTATCAGGTTTAAGTTGTGCAAAACAACCCATAACAACAATAAAAGCATTAGAATTTTGTCTGCGAACACGCCTGATAAGTTCAATACATTTTTTTTCAGCATTTGCAGTAACAGAGCATGAGTTTAAAACATATATATCAGCTTGATCGTATATATTAACAATCTCATAATTATCACAATCAAAAAAAGATGAAGATATTGATGATGCTTCAGAAAAATTTAATTTACATCCAAAGGTATAAAATGCTATTTTGAGTTTTCCCTTCATACATTATGATATCATTGAAATTATATTTTTGCAAAGATAAAAAAACTTTAAGGTTTTATTCTTATTATTAAGTAGTTAGGTTAACTAAAAATATTTACCATATGAGGCATATAATATTTACCATACGAGGCATATGAGGTCATGTAAGAAGATTTCGCTGCTTTACGGTTGTTAAGAAGATATTAGGCATTTGTTTGCTTAGATGGTTTTTAAAAAAAAAGTTTACCATATGAGGCATATGAGGTCATATAAGAAAACTTAGTTGCTTTCAACTTTCCACTTTTAGTTTCACGCAAAGGGCGCGAAGAAAAAGATACAGTAAGGTCGCAAAAGAAAAAATCAGCTATTATAAAATCCTTGCAATAATCAGAAAACTAAAATCTTTGCGAACTTTCGTATTTAATTATTTCGCGTGCTTTGCGTGAACTTTTTTTTAGCAAACTAAATCCTTTGCGAGCTTTGCGTGAACTTTTTTTGAAAATTTAATACATTTTAAAAGCATTTTTTACATTGGTTTGTAATAATATTTCCGATATTTGCTCTGTTTAATTATTAAAACTTTATTGTCTTATTATAAACATCAGTAAATTATATAGTTAAGACAAAAATCATGAAAAAGTTCAATCTTTCATATTATATTGCACAACGTTTTGGTCATAATGATAAAAACAGTCGCTTCACAAGTCTGATAAAAAAAATATCCGTTTTTAGTATTGCACTTGGGTTAGCTGTTATGATCATTGCTGTATCAATAGTTACAGGGTTTCAACAGGAGATAAGGGATAAAGCAATTGGCTTCGGTTCACATATACAGATCACACATTTTGATTATAATATATCTTACGAACCTCGTCCAATCAGCAAAAACCAGCCATTTTATCCTGACTTGAAAGAAGAACCGGGGATACGACATATACAGATATTTGCCACCAAAGCGGGTATTATGAAAGCCGGAGATGAAATTCACGGAACCGTACTAAAAGGCGTTGGCAAAGATTTTGATTGGAGTTTTTTTGATAAAATGATTATTGAGGGTCAACCTATTACTTTGGAAGAAGATAATATCAGCAATGAAATTATTATTTCCAGATCAGTTGCCGATCTTTTAAATTTAAGTTTAGAGGATGATGTTATTCTTTACTTTATTCAAGAACCTCCCCGAATGAGAAGATTAAATATAAGCGGAATATACGAAACCGGTCTTCCTGAACTTGATGAGATGTTTATTATTGGTGATTTAAGGCATATACAAAGATTAAATGACTGGGATGAAGACCAGATAGCCGGCTTTGAAGTTTTAATTGATGACTATAATGAATTAGAAAGATTAGGGGAGTTTGTATATGATGAGATTGGATTTAGTCTTATCAGCAAAACTATAGCAGAACTCTATCCTCAAATATTTGATTGGTTAGAATTATTAGATATGAACGTATATGTGATAATTTTTTTAATGGTTTTAGTAGCCGGTATAAATATGATAACCACATTACTAATATCTGTACTTGAAAAAACAAGTCTTATTGGCGTTTTGAAAGCTTTAGGAGGCAATAACAACCTAGTCAGACGAATATTTTTGTATAATGCAGGTTTTATGATAGCCAGAGGTTTGCTTATTGGCAATATTATTGGGTTATCATTATGTCTTATACAACATTACACAGGAATAATAACACTACCGCAAGAATCTTATTACGTTTCAAAAGTTCCTATAAACTTTAATCTGCTTCATATATTGTTTTTGAATATCGGTACTTTTGTTATATGTATGTTAATGCTGATTCTTCCGTCTTATATAGTAACAAAAATTTCACCTGTAAAAGCTATAACTTTCAAGTAATTAAATTTTCAACTAACTCTTTTATTTTTTTATCTCCATTCTCGTGAAATTTAATTTTTATAGGCAGGTAATATAATGGTATATTATTAAAAAAGTCAATGAGTTCTGTATTTTGAAGCCTCATTAAATCTTTTTCTGTAGTTACTATAGCTTTATCTCCAGAAAAAACCTCATTATAAAAACGAATGATTTCCTCTACATCTTTTTTAGAATATTTGTGGTGGTCTGAATATCTTAAGTGATAAATCTCATCACTTATTCTTTTTATATACTCTTCTAAAGGAGAGGTATTAGCTATTCCCGTAAGCAAAAAAACAGACTTAATTTTAGCAGGATGCTTTTTTTTACATGCTTTAGTTACAGGTTGTAATTTATCATATTGGATATAAGAAAAAAGTATTTTTTTATTTAAATATTTACTGATTTGCTTTAGGATTAATTCTTTATCTATTGGAGAAAAGACCTTAGGCGTTTTAGTCACAACAAGAACATCAGCACGCTTTGCACCTCTCCGGAATTCTCTTAAATAACCTGTTGGTAAAACATAATCATTTACAAACAAATTTCTATAATCCGTAAGTAAGATGTTCAAGGCAGGTTTAACATACCTATGCTGAAAGGCATCATCTAATAGAATTACATCAGTATCGGGATAATTTTTTAAAATATTACTTATTCCACGTCTTCTATTTCCATCTACTGCTATTATAACGTTATTTTTATATTTTTTGAAGTACTGAAAAGGTTCATCGCCGATATCGTTAACAGTTGAGGCGGAATTAGCTTCAAGATAACCTTTTGTTTTTCTTTTATAGCCACGACTTAAAATAGCGACTTTATACTTATCTAGCAAATATTCGGCGAGATATTCAATATGAGGTGTTTTCCCCGTACCTCCTACAGATAAGTTGCCTACGGATATAACAGGAACTTTAAATGTTTGCGAAGGTAGCAAGCCCCAGTCAAACATCTTGTTCCTTATAAGCATTATAATGCCATATAACAAAGATACCGGAAAGACAAGTATTCTTAGAAAGTTCATAAAATATGTATTAAAAAAGGAGTTTAACTATTCTCTTAAACAACGAACAGATGCTCCATGAGTTTTTTGTGACCTTGTAACATTTACTTGCAAGTTATCTTTATGTAATCCCCTTCGCCATGCATCATCACCGGATTGAGAAGATGTCCATAAATTTGCATTTGTTTCTATGCCATGGAAATCAGAATTCCAAAAACGTCTGCCTCCCGGGATAGCAAAAAAACCGGATTCTCCAAAATTAGGATTACTTGTTAAATTTCCGGCTTCCCAAAGCGATGCATTATCTGCTAAGTAAGCTCCTTCGTCTGTTCCTGACCATCCTGTTGTTGACCAGTCAAATGGAAATTCTTCTTCACAATTATCATGTCCGGCTTCTTCACAAATGTAATTTTCCAAAATTCTCCAGTCGTGATGATTTGGAACATACCATCCATCCGGACAAATTCCTTGTGACCTGCCTGTTGTTGCACCGCACATAGCTTGATCCCACTGATAAAGACCTCCATAAATATCACAATTGTCTTCATCATTATCATAACAATATTTTTCTATATTATCGCAATCAACTCCTTGGTCTTCTTCGTTATTAATTCGGGTACCTACATTTAAATTTTCTTTAAACCAGCATTGATCACCTATTTCAACAACGTCATAAGTATAACCTTCATACTCAACACCACCTTCAACACCCTCGCATCCATGTGTAACTGGAGCACACCAAAGCTCATTCCATTCATCTACTATATATACTTCTACACACTTACTATCAAGATTGTAAATTAATAGCGATTTTGCTGCGTCATCTATTGAATTTCGCTCATCTGTTCCCATGCGAGGAAGAAGAAAACCCTTATTATCAGAAACCAACTCTAAAACAGCTGAAGGATGCGCTTCATCACTCATATCATCACTAATTGAAACTTGTCCAAAAATTTTTATTGAACAAAAAATTAAAATAATTCCTGTTAGTAGTTTTTTGTTTAGCATAATAATTTGATTTTAAATGTAGTTAAACATAAATTTTTGAAAAGCAAAAATAATAATAATATATGTAAAAATCTATTTTTAAAAAAATCACGCAAAGGATTTAGTTTGTTAATTGTTGCAAAAGGCTGTTATATAAGTTAACCACAGAGTGTGTGTAAGTTAAAAGTAGAAAGTTAAAAAAAAGTTCACGCAAAGATCGCGAAATGATTAAATGCAAAAGTTCGCAAAGAGTTTAGTTTGCTAATTATTGCAAGGATTTTATAATAGTTGATTTTTTTCTTTTGCGACCTTACCGTATCTTTTTCTTCGCGACCTTTGCGTGGGACTAAAAGTGGAAAGAGGAAAGTGGAAAGTAAAAAGTGGAAAGTTTTTGCATATATTCACCCAAATATCATAATAATTTACGGATATAATCTAAAATAATTATAATAATTAGTTGATTTAAGCTGATAGTAAGAATTCTTCATAATTATCAGGATTGATTATCTTTACTTCTGTTGGCTGATAATTTTTTGTAAAAGTTAGTGGTATTTTTACTCTTTTATGTTTATTCCATTTTAATTCGTAAGCAAAAATATTATTATTTACAATTTCAACATAATCAATTTCCTGTTGCTGGGTAGTCCTCCAAAAATATGAGTTAGAATCTTTATCTAAATATGAATTAATCTTTAATCTTTCACTAATAAGATAGTTTTCCCAAAGCTGACCTTGATCAGAACGATTATAAATATCAGTAAAATTTCCAATTACAGCGTTTCTTACACCATTATCCCAAAAGTATATTTTTTTTGATTTTTTAAGTTCATTTCTAAGATTCCTACTAAAAGAATTTAATCTGAAAATAATAAATGATTTTTCTAAAATATCTATATACTTTTCAATTGTAGTTTTATCGGCATTTAGCAATCTGGATAATTCTAAATAAGAAACCTCACTACCTATTTGTAAAGCTAATGCCCTTGTAAGCTTATCAACTAAGTCCGGCTTTTTTATTCCTTCCATACTAAGAACATCTCTGTACAGATAGCTTGAAACCAAAGATTTTAACAATATCTTTGCTTTGTCAGTATGATTAACTATATCAGGATAGGATCCATATATAAGTCGGTGATCGAGCATACGTTTTTCATGTAGTAAGCCTTTGTGTTCAACTAATTCGGTAAAACAAAATGGATGCAAAACATACTCAAGTTTTCTTCCGGTCATTGACTCTTTTGAGTAATTAGCAATATCAAAAGAGGAAGATCCCGTAACAATTAATTGAACAGGGATATTGTCGCTAATAAGTTTAACAATATTTCCAATTTCGCCTATTTTCTGTGCCTCATCTATAATAACAAACTTATGAGAACCAATCATGTTCTTTAATTTTACTGTGCCTGCATTTTCAAATAGACCTCTTACATCCGGCTCATCTCCGTTAAAGACAATTGTATCATTTTTTTCTTCCTTAATTAATTGATTACTTAAGGTGGTTTTACCAACTTGACGAGCCCCATAGATGATTATTGCTTTATTCAAAGACAATGCATCCTTAATATACCTTTTTACAAATCTTGTTATCATAACATATATTTTTTTTGCAAATGTAATAAAAATTATAATAATTTTCGATTTTAAACGAAAAATATTATAATAAATTTAGTTTTTATAAATCTTGAACTATCATTAATTCTGTTTTCCGCACCGAGACGTGATGAAAAACAGAAGGAGAAAGTTTTTAAAGTAGAAAGTTTGCTAAAAAAAGTTCACGCAAAGATCGCGAAATGATTAAATGCAAAAGTTCGCAAAGAGTTTAGTTTGCTAATTATTGCAAGGATTTTATAATAGTTGATTTTTTTTTGCGACCTTACCGTATCTTTTGTTTTGCGGCCTTTGCGTGGAAATAAAAAGTAGAAAGTAAAAAGTAATGAAGCTATCTTATATGGTAAATTTATGCAACGTTATTAGTGCATTCGTGGCAACAAAATTTAATTAATATGAAAATTTAAAAGTGGGTGTCCAAATAAAACATTAAAGTATTAAGAAAATTAAGCCAAAATATCTTAAAAACTGACCCTTAATAAATCTTAATTACCCTTAATTCCTAGTATGTTTCAATTTTAAAAAATATTAATAACATTCGGTTATCAGCTCGTTGAATAAACAAAGAGCAGGATGGGAGAAGTGTTCCCTGATGACACAAAAACAGGTAAAATTGAGGATTAATTAATAAAAAGATGGGTTAATTAGCATATCAAGGGATGTCGATTACTGTAAAAGAATAAAAATTTTTAACAAAAAATCAGCAACATTATTTCAAAAATAAAATATTTCTTACCTTTGCAATGTATTATTAAGAAATGAATTATGTCGTTAGCCTTTTCTTTAAGCTTACAAGCAATAAGTTTATTTATCTGCTTTCCACTTTTTCTGTTCTTATATGTAAAGTTTCACCACGTTGTTGTCAGTTTTGTTTTCTTTCTGATTGTGAAGTGAAGCGTAGCGAAACGAAACAATCAGAAAGAAAAGAAGCGTTCAAAATGAAAACTTGTTTTAT
>PWLF01000049.1 GCA_003559475.1 Bacteroidales bacterium | reverse complement strand
GTAATATCATATGCCGGCATTGTTACGTTTGTTGTTTGAGAATTCGGATCATCTACATAGTCTGTATCTCCCGACCAATATGCAAAATCATAACATTTATTAGGATCAGCAAAAATCTCAACAACTTCACCTTCTTCATATTCACCATCTCCACTAACAAAACCACAACCTAAAGGATCAGTTTCAATGTTAAGTTCATAAAGAGGTATTACAGGAGAACACCACAACTCATGCCATTCATCTTGTATATATACTTCAACACAATTAGTTTCTTCATTAAAAATTAATAATGATTCAGCAGGATCATCAATAATATCCCTTTCATCTGTTTCCATTCGTGGAAGCAAAAACCCTTTATCATCTGAAATCAACTCAAGCACAGCAGATGGATGTGCATCTTGAGAGGGTTTATCTGTTATTACAGTTCTATTTTGAGAGAAACTGAAAAACGGTAATATAATTAATAAAACAATAATTAAACTTTTAAAAATATTAAACATAACTCTACTTTTTTAATTTAAAAAAATTATTTAACTATATTTCAACTATTATTATAAATTATAATCAACAAAATGATTGTTTTTATAAACAAAAAACTAATGTATGACAAACAAAAACAGCTTAAAAATTCTATTATTACAGAGACAGGAAAGTTTATTATTAAAAATACCGAAAGTATAACCCGAAATTAAAAGGAGATTTAAAATAATTCGCTTTGTTTGCATAATATAATTTTTGAATACAAATATATAAAAATTATCGAAATAAGAAAAAAATATGTGTTTTTAATTAATTATTTTTGTTGCAAAAATTTACAATTTTTATCTACCAACCACCTTATAAAAAAGCAAAATTGTTTTTATTCTATTTTTTGTTCTATGAATGAAAATAATATTACTATATTTGCTATATAAAAAACAATAACTAAGATAAAAAACCCATGAATAAAAGTAAAGTTTTTTATATTGCAATTATTATTACAGGGCTTTTATTAAGTTGTGATAAAGATTCTGAAGATAAAGGTAATGATATAATAGATTTTTCACATGGATCTTTGCGACCTGATTGTCTTTATGAAGTTGATCCGGGTAGAGAAGCATATTATGAAGAGCCTATTGTTTTAATTGATGGTTGGAGCAATCCTGTTATGCTATCCGAGCCGGTAACTGACAGTTGTCCAAATGACGCAATAGAAATCAGTCGTGATGGCAATACTCTTTACTTCTTTTGGTCGCCGACAGTTGGCGGAACTTATGCGGAGTTGTTGCATATCCACACCGGGACTTACTACGCTACTAAAGTTGGTGATGACCCGGGAGTTTTTTCCGAACCAAGGTTTTATGATTTGCAAAAAGGCGCTAAAGATGGTTCTGTGGATGGAGTACCAAGTTTTACACCTGATAAGGATTTTGTTTATTTTCATTCAACACGCAGCGATAATTTGGGATATCAACAAACGCCACCTGTTGATGATTATCTTGATATCTATAAAGCTCCGATAATAAATGGCGAGCCGGGGCCGGCTGTTAATTTGGGTGAGCCTATCAACTCTATTTATCTTGATGGAGAACATTCTTTAAGTCCTGACGGCTCAAAGCTATATATTACCTCTGACCGTCCTGGGGGATTAGGAGGACCAGACATTTGGGTTTCAGAAAACATTGACGGAGTATGGTCTGAGCCTGTTAATCTTGAAGCTCCCATCAATTCTGATAGTTGGGATGGACAGCCGGGATTTGCAGCTAACGAACCAAATATTATGTACTTCGTTTCTAGAAGAGATGGAGCTTCAAGTATCTATCGCTCTATCTATAACGGAACAAACTGGAGTGAACCTGAAATGATTATAACAGGATACGTAGGAGAGCCATCTCTAACAGCAGACGGCAAACTTTTATATTTTGTTCATGTTCTTGTTGATGATGAAGGAGTGTTTGGTTCTAATATTTGGTATATAAAAAAATTAGATTAACATCCACTTTTTCTATTAATTAATAACAAACTGAAAAAAATATTAACTTTGCTAAAATTTTAGTTATAGCAAATATTACTTTATGCTATAACTTAATATTTTTAACAATTTTCAATCATAAAGCAGTAAACTATAAATTTATATGTTATTAGAAAAACTTGAGTCAATAAGAGACCGATATTTTGAAGTAGAAAAACTTATATCTGACCCTGGTATTATGTCAGATATGAAGAGATATGTAAAACTAAATAAAGAATACAAGGATTTAGAACCCGTCATTGAAGCATATAATAAATATAAAGATATTTTAAGCAATATTGATTCCGCGAAAGGAATACTAGCAAACGAAAAGGATACAGAATTTAGAGATATGGCTAAATCTGAATTGGAAGAATTGCAAAAGGATAAGGAAAAGCTGGAAGAAAAAATAAAACTTCTGCTTGTACCTTCTGATCCTCAAGACTCAAAAAATGCTATTCTGGAGATACGCGCAGGGACAGGTGGTGATGAAGCAGGGATATTTGCAGGAGACCTTTATAGAATGTACTCAAAGTTTTGTGAAACAAAAAAATGGAAGACAGAGCTTGTAAGTTGTACTGAAAGTACTGTTGGCGGATTTAAAGAAATCATATTCAATGTCGTAGGAAATAATGTATATGGTATTATGAAATATGAATCAGGTGTACATAGAGTTCAAAGGGTCCCAAAAACAGAAACTCAAGGAAGGGTTCATACATCAGCTGCTACAGTGGCAATATTGCCTGAAGCTGACGAGTTTGACATTGAACTAAAAATGGAGGATATAAGAAAAGACACTTTTTGCTCAAGTGGACCGGGAGGACAATCTGTAAACACAACATATTCAGCTGTCAGACTAACACATGAACCAACAGGAATTGTTGTCTCATGCCAAGACGAAAAATCGCAAATAAGAAACTATGATAAAGCATTAAAAGTTTTGCGTTCCAGAATATTTGACCTTGAATACAAAAAATATCTTGATGAAATATCAGCAAAAAGAAAAACGATGGTATCCACAGGTGATCGTTCAGCAAAAATCAGAACTTACAATTTTCCTCAAGGAAGGGTAACAGATCACAGAATAAACCTGACCTTATATAATTTACAACCGGTAATGGATGGAGATCTTGAGGAAATTATAGAGGCCCTTCAAGTGGCTGAAAATGCTGAAAAATTAAAAGAAGGTGTATCAACAGATAATAAATAATTTTAATTCACATAAAAATGGATAAATCATCTTTGATAAAAAATATTAGATTAAAAAAATCTTTTCTATGTATTGGTTTAGATACAGACACAGATAAAATACCAACACACTTAAAAAACAATAACGACCCTGTTTTTGAATTTAATAAATCAATAATAGATTCAACAAAAAAATACGCTATAGCATATAAATTGAATCTTGCATTTTATGAACGTCATGGTTCAAAAGGATGGCAATCATTAGAGAAGACTGTTGAATATCTTAAATCTGAAAAAGATATTTTTATCATCGCAGATGCTAAAAGGGGCGATATTGGTAATTCTGCTAAATATTATGCTAAATCTTTTTTTGAAAATCTTGGAGTCAATGCAGTTACTGTTAATCCATACATGGGATATGATACCATAGAACCTTTTTTAGAATATGATGATAAATTTACAATAATACTTGCACATACATCAAATGCGGGTTCTTCTGACTTTCAAAGATTAAAATGTGGAAATTCCTATTTATATGAAGAGGTGTTAAAAAAATTCACAACTTCTCCGGCAAAAGATAGAGTTATGTTTGTTATTGGGGCTACAAAACCGGATATTTTATTAAAAGCGAGGGAATTGGCTCCTTCAAACTTTTTTCTTGTTCCGGGTGTAGGCGCACAAGGAGGAGATTTAAAAAGCGTTTGCGAAAACGGATTTAACAACGATTGTGGACTCTTAATTAACTCCTCAAGAGGAATAATTTACGCCTCCTCTGATAAAGATTTTGATAATATAGCAAGCAATAGCGCCATGAAAATTAAAGAAGAGATGGAGTCTTTTCTAAAACTTAAAGAAATAATATAATTAGTTACCTCTATATTCTTTATTTAGTTTCTCAATAAATTGTTCTGTGATATCATAACTTTTTTCCCCGTACAAAACTCCACCACCGGAAGAGTAATTAAGTATTAGTTCGTAACCAAATAATTCTTTATTCCTTTCTACGAAATTTGTTATTGAATCAAACAATTCATTATTAAAATCAATCTCTTTTTGTCGTAATTTTTGTGAATACTCTTCATTGAGCATCATTAATTGTTGTTGTCTCTGCATAAGCTCTTGCTCTTTTCTTTGAGCTTCTTCAGCAGTAATAAACCCCTGTTGGATTTGTCTTTGAAAATTTTCAACTTCTTGTTGAAATTCTCTTTGTTTTAAAGTAAGGTCTGATTCCAGTCTATTTTGTTCAGCTAACATATCATCTTTAAGCTTCTGAGCCAGATCATAATTTTCGATTAACTGGTCAGTATCTACAAAGCCAATATTAATACCGGCATCTCTTTTACTTTCTACTTTATCTTTATCTGCAATTTCCTTTTCAGGATATCCGGTAAAATATAACACATACAAAACTATCAATCCAACCAGCAAAACAATATTCAATATAACACTAATATTTAGTTTTTTTGATGTCTCTGTATTGTTGTCACTATTTATTATTTGCTCATTTTTTTCTTCACTCATTTTTAATGTTTTTATATTAAAAAATAATTTTAATTGCCCAATTCAGATAAAAATTTAATTCTCATTAATCTTATATCTTTTTCACTATAATCATCTTCTCCGAGCTCTTCTAAAGCGTCTTCATAAGAATCTGTTTCAGCTTCTCTGAAATAATCAAATATTTCTTCTTGTTTATCTTCATCCAAAACATTATTGATATAATAATTAATATCCAGTTTAGTTCCTGCTGCAACAATACTTTCAATTTCATTTAATAATTCGTTATATTCCAAGCCTTTAGCTGCTGCAATATCATCAAGATGAATTTTTCTATCAATATTTTGAATAATATATATCTTAAGTCCTGACTTTGATGGTACAGATTTAACAACCATATCCACAGGTCTTTCAATTTCATTTTCTTCTACATAATTTGCAATCAGTTCAAGAAAAGGTTTGCCAAACCTCAGGGCTTTTCCGGAGCCAACACCTGTTATCTGTTTCAGTTCATCTTTAGTAATAGGATATTGAATAGCCATATCTTCAAGCGACGGGTCTTGAAATACCACAAAAGGCGGCAATCCTTTTTTCTTAGCGATTTCTTTACGAAGATCTTTCAGCATAGCAAACAAAGTCTTATCAGTAGCACTGGTTTTTCCACCACCACCGGGGCTTAATACCGAGTCATCTTCAGGATTATCATAATCATGGTCTTTGCTAATCTTTATACTTTGCGGTTCTTTCAAATATTCTCTTCCTTTATCTGTCAATTTCAAAGTTCCATAGCTTTCAATATCTTTTTCAACTAAACCACTAATAAGGCTTTGCCGTATTACCGCGCTCCAAAATTTCTCATCTTGGTCGGTCCCTTCACCAAAAACATCTAATTCATTATGCTTATAAGATTTTATAACTCCGTTTACCTTGCCCATTAAAACATTAACAATGTGCTTTGCTTTAAATATCTCCTTAACAGCAGTAATCGTTTCCAAAACAAGACATATATACTCTTTAGCTTCAAACTTTTCTTTCGGGAAGTTACAGTTATCACAAGAGCCACAATTATTTGCTTTATAATCTTCGCCGAAATAATGCAAAAGCACTATTCTTCGACATAAAGAGGTTTCTGCGAATGCAACCGTTTCCAGTAAAAGTTGCATCCCTATTTCTTGTTCAGCTATGGGCTTACCTTTCAGAAATTTTTCCATTTTTTGGATATCATCATAACTGTAAAAAGTAAGACAAACTCCTTCTCCGCCGTCACGTCCTACTCTTCCTGTTTCCTGATAATATGCCTCAAGACTTTTAGGTATATCATGATGAATAACATATCTTATATCAGGTTTATCAATACCCATTCCAAAAGCAATAGTAGCAACAATGACATCAACTTCTTCCATCAGAAACATATCCTGATTTTTTACTCTGACTGCCGATTCCAAACCTGCATGATAAGGCAAAGCGCTTATGCCATTAATATTAAGGGTTTCTGCAAGTTCTTCCACTTTTTTACGGCTAAGACAATAAATAATTCCCGATTTACCTTGATTTTGTTTTATATATCTTATAATATCCTTATTGATATTTTGCGTTTTAGGTCTTATTTCATAATATAAGTTCGGTCTGTTAAAAGATGATTTAAAAATTGAAGCATCAGTTATATCAAGGTTTTTTAAGATATCATTTTGCACTTTTGGTGTAGCTGTGGCAGTCAATGCAATAACCGGCACTTTTTTCCCTACCAATTCAAACATTGCTCTTAATCTCCTGTACTCAGGCCTAAAATCATGCCCCCATTCTGAAATACAATGAGCTTCATCTATAGCGAAAAATGAAATATTTATATCTTTTAAAAATAAAATATTTTCATCTTTTGTAAGCGTTTCAGGAGCTACATATAGTAATTTTGTAATGCCTGATAGTAAATCACTCTTAACTTGCCGCACTTCTTGTTTAGATAATGAAGAGTTTAATACGTGAGCAATACCGTCATAATCGGCAAAGTTACGCAATGCATCAACTTGATTCTTCATTAAAGATATTAAAGGTGAGACTACAATTGCAGTTCCTTCATTAATTAATGCAGGTAGCTGGTAACACATTGATTTACCTCCACCGGTAGGCATTACAACAAAAGTGTCTTTACCAGCCAACAAATTTTCTATGATAGCTTCCTGATCACCTTTAAATTTATCGTATCCAAATATTTCCTTAAGCAAATCTTTCAAGGATACTTCACTTTTAATTTCCATTCCCTTAACTTGTTAATATTTTAATAATTTTGCATTGTAAATTTAGTTAATTTTATTCAATATACAAACATAAATTTTAACATTTAATTATAAACATATAAATAAAAAAAATGTTTACTAACTTATTTGCATTAGTTTTATGTATTAAATTATTATTTTTGCAATACTGCAAAAAGTCATTGTAAATAGTTTTTAAACAAAATTAATAAAATAAAGTGAAAGAAAAAAAAGAAATATTAAAAGCTGCTATAGAAACAATTGACATTGAAGCAAAATCTATAAATAATCTCAAGAATTTTATAGATAATGATTTTTTAAAGAGCGTCGAAATTATTTTTAATAGTAAAGGTAGAGTTATCGTAACGGGTATAGGTAAAAGTGCAATAATAGCAAACAAGATTGTTGCCACATTAAATTCAACAGGAACTCCTTCTATATTCATGCATGCTGCAGATGCAATACATGGAGATCTTGGAATAATCCAGAAAGATGATATCATTATATGTATTAGCAACAGTGGAAATACTTCGGAGATAAAAGTTTTGATACCAATGCTTAAATCACTTGGCGCCTGCTTAATTGGCATGGTGGGGAATACAGACTCTTACTTGGCAAAACAATCTAATTATTTAATAAGAACAACCGTTGAAAAAGAAGCAAGCCCGGGAAACTTAGCTCCTACTGCAAGCACAACTGCACAACTGGCTATGGGTGATGCATTATCGGTTGCTCTACTTTTATGCAGAGGTTTTACAATTGAAGATTTTGCAAAATACCACCCGGGAGGATCTTTAGGAAAAAAATTATATCTTAAAGCATCTGATATTTATGTTAAAAATAAAGTTCCTTTAGTAAATATAAATGATGAGGTAAGCACTATCATTATGGAAATTTCAAGCAAAAGGCTCGGTGCTACAGCAGTTGAAGATAATGAAAAAGTTGCCGGAATTATTACTGATGGAGACCTGAGAAGGATGTTGCAGAAAACAGAAAATATTAAAAATATAAAAGCTGAAAGTATTATGACAAAAAACCCTAAATCGATAAGCAAAAATACTCTGGCTGTTGAAGCTTTACAAATAATGCGCAATAACAATATAACACAGCTACTTGTCGTTGAAGACAAAAAGTATTTAGGCATGATTCATTTACATGATTTAATAAATGAAGGAATTATATAAATTAATTTAGATAATAAATGAAGCTCTACACAAAAGATCTGGTAAAGAAATATAAAAAAAGAACAGTTGTCAAAGGTGTTTCTGTTGAGTTAAAGCAAGGAGAGATAGTCGGTTTGCTTGGGCCAAATGGAGCCGGTAAAACAACAACATTCTATATGATAGTTGGTCTTATAAAGCCAAATGAAGGAAATATATATCTTGAAAACTCAAATATCACTAAAGAGCCTATGTATAAAAGAGCTAAGTTGGGGGTAGGTTATCTCTCACAAGAAGCAAGCATTTTTAGGCATTTATCCGTTGAAGACAATATAAAAGCTGTTTTGGAATTTACTGACAAAACTAAAGAAGAGCGAACAGAAAAACTGGAATCTCTAATTGAAGAGTTTGGCTTGGAAAATGTAAGAAAAAGCAAAGGTATTACTTTAAGCGGAGGAGAGCGACGCAGGTGTGAAATTGCTCGTTCACTCGCTGTTGACCCTAAATTTTTTCTCCTTGATGAGCCATTTGCCGGAGTTGACCCCATAGCAGTCGAAGATATTCAAGAAATTGTATCAAAATTAAAAACAAAAAATATTGGAATTTTAATTACCGATCATAACGTTCATGAAACATTATCAATAACCGACAGGGCTTACTTACTAATAGAAGGCTCAATCATGAAATCCGGGAGCGCTGAAGATCTCGCTAATGACGAACAGGTAAGAAAAATTTATCTTGGATCAAATTTTGAGCTTAGAAAATAACTTATAACTTAAAAATCTCTTTATAAATGAACAAAATTAAGATTATATATTTATTATTATTATTTCTGACAGCTACCTCAGCTAACTGCCAAAATTACAAAATAGTTAATGCTGCCGGAGCTCACAAACTTATAAAAGACAATCATTCTAATGACAATTTTTACATAATTGATTCAAGACCTATTTCTCACTATGAAAAAGGTCATATTCCGGGAGCTATACATATAGATCCTTTTAATGAAGCGTCAGCTAAAAAGCTTTTGGAAATGGATAAAGAAGCTACTTATCTTATTCATTGCAGAACAAGAAATAGAGTTTTTAGGCTATTAAGAATAATGACTCAAATTGGTTTTAGTGACATTACAGTCTTAACTGAAGGCTGGGTCGGTTGGGTTAATGCAGGATATGATGTGGCTTATCCGGGGGATTGAATGTAAAATTTCATCAATACCCCTCACAAATCTCATATAATTTATTTACAGAATTTTTATCTTCAGAAAATCTGCATTTTCTTTCAGACTTGTGTTCGTAGTATTTTCCTGTCACTCCTTTAAGTTCCTCTGCAATAGCACACCAAACCGGCGTATCGGCTCCTTGCTCCGGTGATTCCCAGCCACCATGACCTAGGTCTGTGCTAAGTTTTGAACGAACATCTCCGGGATGACATGCTAAAACTGAAATATTCTTATCCTTTAACTCCTCAGCAAAAGCTTTTGTAAGCATCCTGTTTGCCTGTTTGCTATTTTTGTAAACATCATCATTATTATATACTCCTTTTTTACTTTCAACATCATTTAAATCCAATCCTCCTGCCCAGTAGCTTGCAACATTTACTATTCTTGCATCATCAAGACCTTCCATAAATGGATGAAGGTATTTTATCATCCAAAAATATCCTAAAACATTTGTTGCAAACTGCATCTCTATACCTTCCGGAGTTTCTTTTCTTGACCTTGGGGTAGTAGCTGCATTGTTTATAAGCAAATGTAATGGGGATTTCCGGCTTTCAGAAAAAGATATTATCTCTTGCTTTCTTGAAAGATCAACAACACTATAATCAACATCTGTATTTCCTGTAATATTTATTATATCTTTAGCCACTTGCTTTAGCTTTATTCGGTTACGTCCGACTAAAGTAACTTTGTAATTATTTTTTGCTATGCTTTCTGCTATTGATTTTCCAATAGCGCCATAACTACCTGTAACTATTGCTACTTTTTTATATTCCATTTGTATAAAATGTATTTAAAGTTCTTATTTATAATTTTTTAATATCTTATGAAAAAATCACATAATTATTTTTCTCTGTGTTACTCCGTGCATAACTCTGTGTAACACTGTGGTTAAAAAAACGACGGAAACATCATGCTTATAGTTCCACTTTATCTCGAAACTGATTCACTATGTTTATTTAATATTTTGCGATATTAAATAACAAAAATACAAATTCATAAAAAACTTTTTCTAATTTTGAAGAAATTTTTTATTCCATGCAAAAAAAATACTAATGAAATGAAAAATATACTTTTAACATTCACCGCAATAACTCTCTTTTCGTTTACAACCCAATCACAAAGTGTTTTGCTACACGAATCATCGGTTCTTGAGCATGAATTTATTGAACGTATGGAAATAAAATCCGGAAAATTTTCAGATCAATTGTTCACATCTCTGAAACCATTTCCAAGAAAAAATGCAGTCAGGTTTTTAGAGCAATCCGACACAACTATAAGTGATTTGAGTGCCACTGATAAAGCCATAATAGAACGTTTTTTGGCTAACAATCCTGAGTGGAAAACTCAAAAACAATCTAACCGGGGGATAAATTTCCTGAATACTTTTTATGAATATCCCGTTGATTTTTTTCGTTACGAGGAGGAAGGGCTTTTTGTAACAATTAATCCTGTTATGAACATTATCGGCACATACGATAAAAGCACAGAAGAGATTCCTTACATTAACCAGCGCGGAGCAGAAATTCGTGGTTTAATTAACGACAGGGTTGGTTTTTATTCTTTCGTTGCCGACAATCAATCATTTTATACAAGATATGTTGAAGAAAAAATCACGGAGCAAGACGGTGCCATACCTGGAGAAGGATGGCATAAACCATTTGGTGATGGAGGTTATGACTATTTTTCCGTTAAAGGATACCTGACTTTTAAGCTTCTACCGAATATTGACGTTCAATTCGGTCAGGATAAAAACATGATAGGCAACGGAATGAGGTCGCTGTTTTTATCTAATTATTCTAATGACTACATGTTTTTAAAATTGAACACTCAGTTCAACAGATTTAAATATCAAAATATTTTTGCCGAGTACGTAGATTTTCCAATAAGAGGAGATAGCGGAAGGCGTTACGACAGGAAATTCGGAACAACACATTATCTTACTGCGCGAGTAACAGACAACTTCAGATTAGGTCTTTTCGAAACCGTTACTTTTGGAAGGGTTGACAGTGTTAATCAAAGAAGTTATGAAGCACACTATGCAAATCCAGTAATCTTTTATCGTGCAATAGAGCATCAGTTAGGCGACCCTGATAAAGTAGCAATAGGTCTCGACTGGCAATGGTTAATTGCTTCAAGGTTATCATTTTACGGACAAATTTACGTTGATGATTTTTATCTCAAAGATGTTAGGCAAGACGTTGATTCTCTTCTTGTAAGAGTCGGATTAAGAAGTGACAGAAAATATGAAAACTATGCTTCTTTTCGCAATAAGTTCGGACTACAGGCAGGATTAAAATGGATAGACTTTTTTGGCATATCAAACCTCGATTTACAATTCGAGTCAAATCTTGTAAGACCATACACTTACACGCATTTTAATTCTTATGTTTCAAGTATCAGACCATCTGCAAGTTACACAAATTACAGCCAAGCATTAGCACATCCGATTGGAGCTAATTTTTCCGAACAAGCGGGGCGTATTACGTACAGATATCGCTCAGACCTGGCTTTTTCCATACAAGCTTTTAAATTCAAACAAGGAAGAGATAACAATGGAGTAAATTATGGAGCAAACATCCTCAACTGCTATACCACAAGACCTGAAGACTATGGGATGACTTTTCTGCAAGGAGATTTGATGGATGTAACACTGGTAGATTTTATGGTTAGCTGGGAGTTTTTGCCGAATATGTTTGTTGACTTATCAACTATGATTCGTAACGAGAAGTTGGAATCAAGAGACGAAGAATTTTCCGATATGTTTTTATCATTAACATTCAGGTGGAACAGTTTCCCTATAAAACATTACTTTTAATGCTAAACTTTAAACATCTTCAAGTTCAATTTTTCCGGTATTTAAAATTTCGAATTCATCGTCTTCGTTTAAAAAGATAAATACCGCGTCCAAATCACTTCTATC
>PWLF01000238.1 GCA_003559475.1 Bacteroidales bacterium | reverse complement strand
ATCTGTTATTTTCTTTTAAAACGCTAATAGCTTCATCATATCCTGTTTTGAATAATTCAGGGCCACTGGAAATATTTAATAAACTAAACTTATCAAGTCCTTTAGGTTCAATAAAAAGTGAACACATATCTTTTCTTTCAATAATTCTTGTTCTTATGGATATATGAAAAGTCCTTTCAGCTACTTTTAATAAGTTTGAAAAATTATCTTCGTATCCAATAGGATTAACATTAACACCAATAATTTCTTCACAAATATTTTCTAGCGGCTCTATTGGGAAGTTTTCAATTATCCCACCATCAGAATAGTAAATATCATTAATTTTAACAGGAGGAAATACAATCGGTATTGATGAAGAGGCTTTCACAGCGGTAATTAAATCTCCTTTGTCAAATTGAACAAGTTTAGCATTGTTCATATCAACGGCAAAAACAAGCAAAGGCATTTCAAGATCTTCAAAATATTCAGCTTCGATTTTTTCTTTTAATTTTTTTTCGAAACTTTTCATTTCAACTAAACCCTGAGTAGGAACTCTAAAATCAAGGTATTGAAATATTTTATGGTTAGTGAGAAAATTCAATGATTCTTCGGGTTTTTTTCCGTCACAGTATAATGCGCCAACAATAGCGCCTGCACTAACTCCGCTTATTATTTCAGGATAAATACCATTGTCATTTAGAGCTTGTAAAACACCTAAATGAGCAAATCCACGCGTTCCACCACCACTAAGTACAATACCGGTTTTATATTTTTTCTTTCCCATATCTAATTACTAACGATATTTTTAAAAGTATAATCTGTTGTATGATGCAAAAATAAAAAAAACAGGCAAGCTACTTTTAGCTTGCCTGTTTTTTTAACATTTAAAATGAATAAATGTATGTTTTAGTTAACTATTTCTTGGAATTCTGCAACACCGAAATATTCAATAAATTCTCTATCAATTTTAGCTTCCTCTTTGTAAGCAGGGTCTAATTCGATAGCTCTTCTGAGGTTTTCGTATAACATTTCGCTGTTATCTCTTCTAGCTCCAATAATTGCATTAAGATAAGCAACAGATGCAGTTTCATCAGCACACTCTAAGTTTGTCATAGCAGCTTGAGTATTTCCTTTCATAAGATGAGCAAGAGCTATGTTATGAGTACAAGTGCGTTCTGCATAAGAAGAAGTAGCTTCTCTGTATTCACCTTTAAGAATCATTAAGTTACCAACGTTATATCTTGTGCTTATTCCATGACCTTGTGCAGCCTCATAGTAAGATTTAGCATTTTCTGTATCACCTTCCCATGCTGCAATAACACCAAGGTTATTTAATACATGACCTGAGTTTGGAGCAAGCTCATTAGCTTGTTCAAGATCTCTAACAGCTTCTTCGATGTTTCCTAATTGAAGATTAAAGAAAGCAGCATTATTGAAACCTCTGTAGTCTTGAGGGAAAATTTCTTTTGCTGCATTATAAATCTCAATTTTTGTCTCAACATCGTCAGTTAAAGTAGCTGCATAAAACAACTCATTTGCGTCAAGTTCTTCCGGATTTGTTGTAGAAAGAGTAGCAATTTCTTCTTCTGTTCTTCTTGGCTCATATGCTCTAACAACAATCTCTGCACGACGTAAAGGTCTTAATATTTTTTCAATTTCGTCATAAATGACTGTCATGTCTTTAATTCTTTTTTCTCTTTCAAGAGGATCAAGTTCAGAATTAATAACATTAGCAATAGCATCTTTTTCAGGTAAATCAGAAGCTCTTAGTTCTTGCATAAAAGTTTCATAATCTTCGCCTTTTGCTTGAACTTTAATTTCAGGAACTTCATATTCATCAAGGTCTTTTTCTATACCTTTGAAAATACCTTCCCAGTATTTTTTACCGGTTGAAGCTCTGTCTTCTGAAAGTTCTTCGTTATAAGCAATTTCCCCTTCAGGAGATGCCCACGCATTAACTTCAACAGATTGAATATCCCATCCTTTTTTAAGGAAATCTTTAAAATTTTCAATTTTTTCTTTGTTTTCTTCGTCTCTGTTTAAGTCAAATCTCCAGTTTAAATTATGTCTCATGTAATCAAAATAGATATTAGCAGTCTTAGTAACTACTACTTCTTGCTCGTATCCATGACCAGCAAGAGCAAGCTCTTCGTCTCTGTCAACTCTTTGAGAAGTGTTAATAACACCATCTGCAACTTTAACTCTCGGAAGCATTTCTGCATCATCTCTATCTCCATCAAGGTAAATCATTACATCCATGTGTAATTCAGACGCAAGAAAATCTTCATCAAAATCAATTTCACAAGAAACTTCAAAAGGAGTAGTTCCGCTTCTAGCGATTCTAACACCTTCAACTTCTGCTTGCTCTCCTCTTAGGATTACAGTTGTTTCTAATGGAGTTTCTCCTCCTTCATGAGTTAATACCGGTGTAACTTCCATAACTGCTCTGTTGTGAAAATAGCCGTCTCCAACTAATCCATCAACATCTACAGCAACTACACCACCGTGATTTTCTAATGGGTTAACCTTTGGTGTGTACCTGATGCCATCATCATAGTCCCTTACCATTTTGTTAAGCCCACAACCTGTGAAAAATGCTGCTGCTACAAGCAATACAGCCGTAATTCTTAAATTAATGTTCTTCATAGTTTTTTGCATGTATTTTTTTGGTTAATTAAAAAATTAGAACTTACAAATTTAATTCAAACTACAAATGTAAAAAAAAATATTGTTACAAATGCAAATATTTTTGGACTTTTTTTCTTTTTTTTATTATAACATTATCATAAACCCTATTTTAATACTAAGATTATAATGCTAAAACTTTTTATAAACCTACTTAATAGCAATAAAATGACCTGATTAATTTTAAAATGTTTTACTATTAAATAATTTTGATATTACAAATATTAAAATAATAAAAAAAGATTTATATTTCGTTTTATTATAAATTTGCAACGAAATTTTAGCTTTATAGTGAATGCAAATATATGAAATCTTTGTAAATAGGACTAATATTTTTTATAAAAATAATTAATTGTCAAGTTTCACAAGGTTGTTTATGAAAACCTGAATTATATAGATTATCCAAATTTATAATTTTATTTTTAAACTCCAAAGGATTTTGATTAAATATTTCCGGTTTTATTTCGT
>PWLF01000132.1 GCA_003559475.1 Bacteroidales bacterium | reverse complement strand
CTTTGATCGGAATTATCATAATCAAAAGTATAATAAAACTTTATTTCATCTGATGGTACAGGCAGGGGTTCTCCAATATCTGCCGGCATATCGTTTACAATCACTTCAATTTGATTTTCAGAATCAACTTTACATGCACCATTAATTGTCATAAGGGAATATACGCCTGACTCTGTTGCTGTATATGCTTCATCAATCGCCCCGGGTATAATATCGCCATCTTTTGCCCAATTAATTGGATTAAACACATCGTTATCTAATTCCAGTTCAACACTTCCTCCGTAGCAAAATTCCGTTGGCCCGTTATTTGTTATTTGAGCTGTGTCGGGCGGGAAATCCATTTTAATAGTAATTGTATCAGACTGAACAGTACAACTATTAACACTAACTTCCACATGATATTCTCCAATATCAGTTGGAGACAGCCATGCACCCGAATGGTCAGAGATTAATACTCCATCTTTATACCACTTGTATTCAGAAAATCCATGGTTCGTCCACAGCGATGGCAACCAATCTCCCTCGCATAACTCAAGCGAAGAGGAGTATTCAATTGTCAATTCCGGACATTCTTTGGGCATTTCAACCAATAAACCATAATCTCCCTGAGCTTCATTTTGCCCATCAACAACAATAAAATATTCTGTATTGGCTGTGACATATCTTTCCTGCGAAACGATTGTATCATAAATATTTGCCATCCACAATGATGCAAAATAAGTGTTTTCATTACATATTGGTTGGACTAATGCAGCCATTTTTCCGGGGCTTTTATCAACAAAACTTATATTTGCCGGGCCTGAATATGGGGAAACAAAAGAATGAATTACTTCAGGTCCTGTCATATTTGTTCCACTTCCACTCAAGTAATCTTCAACATTATTTTCACCATCATCAGTTGTATTACCCCAATACCAAACTCCATCTTCCAGAGTGACAGCAGATGAGCAATCAAGTAGTCCGGGTTCTGGCACCTGGGTATGAACAAAAGCTAAATTCTCATTATCAGATTCAGGAACAACTTCCAATCTGTCAACATTAAATACAAAATATTTAGTGCCGGGAGTAAGTCCATCAGGCATACTAAGGATAGTTTCTATTTCGACAGATTCTCCGGGATCCAGTGCCGGCACTATATCTTGACCAAGGAAAATATCAGTATCAAAATCAAAGCTATCATCTTCGGAGAGGAAATACTCAATATCACAAGACGCTGCTGCAGTATTTCCAATATTTTTTACAACAGATTTGAAAATAACATTATCCAATTCTGATTCAATAAATTGATGACTAACATAAGGATTTTCTATTATAAGGTCAGCATCTATTGTCGGACATATTACTTCAATATCAAATGTGGGTTCTTCGCCTCCAACACCTTCAACTGCTATATAGTAAGTGCCGGGCTCCATATTATCAACAATTAATCCATTAGTTCCATACATTATAAGAGAATCCTTGTGAGCATGACTCAGCAGAAATGTATTTACATTTCCTCCTATATTATTATCAATTCTAATTCTTATTCTTCCCGGCAAAGTAGTTTCAAAATGATAAACCAACTCTTTTCCAATTGCACTCGGCCATGTGTTCTTGTAATAATTAACATAGTTTGTGCCGGTTGATATATCGCCGCTTTGAGGAGTTGCACACATGAGTTCAACAGAAGAAGAAAAATCTAAACCTTCAAAATCTCCTTTTGGTATAACTCCAACTATAGCTCTTTGGCTATTAGTATAATCAGCTGAACCGGGATTTAAAGATGTCAAATAAAAATAACCATTATACGTTCCTCCCCATCCCCAATCTATATGATAATGATCTGTATTTTGATATCCGTCAACGATAAAAGCATGCCCGCCGGAGCCTGAACCTGCGTAATACATAGGTCTTCCTTCATGTAATTCATGTTGCAATATCCTATGCCAGGCATCATCGCTGTATGAATTTTTGCTTGCTAAAAGCATATTTGTGTAATCAAAATAGTTCCTCCATGCATTCACCACAGAAGAAGAAAAAGCTCCGGAACCGGAAGGAGAATAACTCATATTTACAGAAACTCCACAATGATACAATAGCTTTGCAACTTCATCATTAGCACTATCATCAGGCATAGACGAATAATCATATATAGCATTTTCGAAATCTGCACATTGTTCTCCGTAAGTATGATGATTATAACAATGACTTCCAACTCCGCTCTCGGGATGTTCATTATGTCTCATCACTTGCCCCATGGCAGTTGCAACACAGCCGGCCCAAACACGCCCGCAAGGTCCGCCAGAGTCTTCAGGACAATGAGCATTGTATCCACAACCTTGATTCCATGCTGTTGACAATAAAGGTGATACTGTTTTTGATGAAAGTAAACCCAGTTTTTCTCCTTTTTCAAGCCTTCCCCAGAAAGATTTTGTTTCTATACAAGCTGACAAATCAGAATTAATAATTAAATCAATCTGATTAATATAATTCAATAGCATTTCCTCCAATGCAGGGGGCAAATTATCCAAATCAATATTATCTTTATCCGAATAAGCAATTATAGGATAAGCACGCTTATCAGATGAAAGTATTACAAAACCATCCGTTTTTTCATTGAATATATAGATTGATGCTTCTGTGTTTTCCTCATGGGATAACACTTTTTTAGTAAAATCTATTGATTTTTTTTCAATATCAAATTGAATTTCACTAAAGATGTTAATTGCAAATTCTTCTGCTTTTTCAGGATTGATTGGTTGCCCAAAAAATTTGATGCTTAATAATAAAAAAACAGTAATGCAAAAGTTTAGTTTATTGCTCATAATTAATACGTTTAGTTATTATAATTTTTTATACAAAATTAAGAGAATAATTTTTAAATTATCTATTATTTTAAGGTGGGTTCTAAAAATTCATTTTTTTACTTTTTGACTTAAAAAACCGCAGAACCCATTAACGATTTTTTTAAATCATTTCCAAAAACACAAAACTTTTTTTGTTAAATAACAAAAATATTATATTTTTTCAACTTTTCTATCTATCTATCTATCAACTATTTAACTTCTAAGATATTTAACCTTACAACTTGCTCATATCTAAACAGATTATATGTTAGATTAATTAGACCAATTATACCGGTTGCTCTTTTTATTCCTACCGATTTAATAAACAATCCAT
>PWLF01000024.1 GCA_003559475.1 Bacteroidales bacterium | reverse complement strand
CCTGAATCTAACCTTTCTAACCATTTTAATAAGTTATTGTTTTTTATACATAATTCTTGGTTAGAAAAAGGTTAGAAAGTTTCAAATTTTCTAACCCAAATCTAACCAATCTTACCCTTTTCTAACCCATTTCTAACCATAAATCTAACCAATATTAAGTATTAATAATACTATACTTACGTTGCATTTTTTGGTTTTGGTTAGAAAATTTTGGGCATTTTTGTGTTCAAAAACACACATAAAAAAACCGGTTAAATTATTTAAGTTGAGAAAATCTGAATATTGACTTCATTTCTTGGCAAAAGAGAAGAATTGATGATATACCTGGATCTTGTTAAATGAATTGTCCAGTTTATTTGAATTTTAATGGATATCTGTTCTTGCGGAGTATAGGCATGAAACCTCGAGTCAGTAAAACAAGGTGATCAATTCAATTTTCTGAATTTCCTTTCTAAGGCTATATCATTTTGTTACTGGAGTCATGTATCCAATCGATTTCCTGTTTATTGCCTGTTACAGAGGTAGATGGCAATCGGCTTTAGCCGTACTCCGCTTATTAGTCGTAAACTGTGTACAAAGTGCCGAACACAAAATTCAGAAAATCATGGTGTTGATCTGTGGAAATAAATGCGGAAATGTAACTACCCCACACAAATCAAGCTGAAAATAGCATAATTGACTAAGCCGGGGCTTAGACTCTTCGACCGTTGTATCAAAATCATAAAAATGCCAAATAAGTCAACTTGTTCAGTCTTCATTCAGCCGCAAATATCAGATATTTGGATTGATTCGATGACAAAATCTTGCATTTCTGATTATGGATCGCTGTCTTCTGTAAGAAGTAATCCCAAAAAACTTAAAAATGGTACGAATAATCGAATTACTCGCGTGCTTCCATAGACTTGCGATGATTAACCGTTTTTAACCCCACTCAATTTTCAGATAATTGTAGTGAGGGGACATTCATGCGACAGGGAATTTGGCATCTCTTTATTTTTCTGAAAATCAGATAAAAACAAACGATGATTCAATTACAGCGTTGAATGTTTCGCCCAAATCCTATTTTTAATACTGCTATTTGCAGAAAATAGCCCCTTAATTGTTTCAATAATCATAAAAATTGGTGACCAGTAAAGAGCTCAATACCAAAAATCACAACTAAAAACCATAAGGGTACGGATAAAAGGATTTTGAATATCCTGATAACTCTTGATAAGCCTTGATAACTCTTAAGAACTCTTTGTACAATTTTGTACAACATTGGACGATATTGTACATGACAATAATGCTGAAGAAATTGGTAAATAGAACATCAGGAATAAGCAGGTTTTTCAACAAATCTGGCAGAGAAAACCCTGAAATTCAGAATAATTATGGAATATGACGGGAAAAAACTGGAAATGATGGATTCTGACAGAAAATTACCGGAATGTATCCATTCCGGTAAGCCGACGTATCACACATTAAAAACCTGAAAATGTCTCTTATAGGAACGGGGGGATCTACGTTTTGTTCAATATTATGATTATGTGGAGCTTTAAAGAATGGGAGAAAAATCTTATCAGATACTACATTGGCCTTTTCGGCATATTTACATGAAAATCAGTAGTCAAAAAACAGATTATCAGGTATTGCTACAATCTATTCATCCTGTTTTTTGAAATTTTAGCAAGGACTGCTGGAGATCTGCTCAACGTTAAAGGCCGGGGGGTTCATTTTTCTGAAAATGTTTCTATCAAACACATTTTTCACATTTCCCGGAATCATTTTCATTTCCACATCTGATCGAAACCCAAGTGATTCCCTGATTTTTCATATTTAAAAAGGTTGTCAATCGAGCCAATTAGTGGTTGATTCCAAGAAGGTTTTAGGGTAACTATCTCATATTTATGAAATTTATTTATTTAAACTACATAACCATTTACCCTAATATTATAATTAACATATTTTACACATATACTAAATTTGTGTGTTTTTGACTTACCCCCTCTCTAAAACCTAACCTTCCTAACCATTTTTATAAAGTATTGTTTTTTATACATAATTCTTGGTTAGGAATAGGGTTAGGAACTTTTGAATTTCCTAACCCATTCCTAACCTTCATAACCCTTTTCTAACCCATTCCTAACCATAAACCTAACCAAATTTAAATATTGATTATATTATACTTAAGTACTGTTTTTGGGTTTTGGTTAGGAAATTTTCGGCTTTTTAGTGTTCAGAAACACACACAGAAAACACCGGTTAAATTATTTAAGTTGAGGATTTGTGATTTTTGACGCCATTCGTAGTCGATAAGACGGATTGAATTCCATATCCCTGATTTACTGTTTTATTGAAAATTGCGGTTATTAAAAGCTTAGATATGTAACCACCGGTCAAAACAGCGAAGTAACCGGAAGGTATGTCTAAATTTCGCTTCTAAGGCGCTATCTTTTTGATCAAAAGGTCAATGTCTGACTATTTTTACCTGAAAATGACATTATTTACTAACCACCCAATTCACTACGTACATTTCTTTTATTCTGACATTTTCAAAAAAATAAGGAATGAGTGAAATAGGTATCTTTCAAAAATGGAAGGAGAGGAGTTCGTAATTCAACTATGGTCACTGATGACCACAGTTGACCGATATTTTTTGATAAAAAGAGGTACAAATCACAAAAGAACTTTTTAAGGAGTTTACTCTTCTATTTTCCAGCTCGGATATTGCTTTAAAAAGCTCCGCAATGGAAATAATAATGATCGGCATTACGTATAAATCGTGCCATCATCTAAGCCAGTTAAGGTCACACATGACCTCAACTCACTTGATTTATCATCACACCATGGCGATTCATTTTTTCATGAATTTCCTCTTTTTACTGGTTATACTTACAGAGTGTAAGTAGCCAAAAATGATTTTTAATAAGATTCATTACGGCTCTAACCATACATGTAAAATTGAACATATAGGGGGTTAAACAGGATGGTACTAATTCATGATCCAAAACCAATATTGAACTTTGTAACGCGGGAATTTGACCCTGAAAAGTCAAATATACCTGTCGGGGTGCCACCAGGGGTGCCAGTTTTTAGAAAAATCGCCGTCTATTGCCGTAAAACGGCCAAAAACGTTTTACTACGAATCAGGCGGTTACAGGTTCGAATCCTGTCGGGTGT
>PWLF01000119.1 GCA_003559475.1 Bacteroidales bacterium | reverse complement strand
TCTTAACCTTCATCAACTTAGGTGTACAAATTACAATATTAAAAAATTAACAAATAAAGGATTTTCTTTTATACACGGACCCAAAATTCTTGTATCTGATTCCGAAAATACTGCATTAAAACTTATTGAATATGTTAAAGAAAGTAATTTTAAATTCGGGATTAACTACTGCTCATTTGTTTATAAAAACTCCTTTCAGGGGAAAGCTACGCGAGTAAGAGTAGCTCAAAAACTTGTTAACCAACACGAAAGCATTACAAATGCCGGATATATCAGAGCTCTGTTTATAAAAGATAATCATGAAAATTTAGAAAAGATTGAAAACATATTTAAAAAGGAAAAAGCTGATAGTAGTTTATATAAGGTATTTCCCTATAAGAATAAATTATATTTTAATATAAAACTTGCATATTTGATAAATAAAGATTTTAATATTGGCGTTGAATACTATTCAAATACAATATTTCAGAGGATTTCTTATGCAAATTATTTCGTAGAAATTCCTATAAACAATAAAATTAAAGTTTCTGCCGAAAAATATATAATATTAAAAGATTGCATCTTGCCAAAAACAGGGAAATTACTTCTTAGCGAACTACCAAATATGGCATCTGAAAAAGATTATTATAATTTCTTTAAAAAAATTGAAAACATAAACGATATCTCTTACGAAGAAAAAGAAAATCTTATAAAAATTAAAAATTTTGAGTTTTTAAGGTGGGGGCTACAAGATTATTTTTGATTTTTAAATTAAACAAATTTTTTATCTACCAAAAAGCGTGCAATTTGAACAGCGTTAGTGGCAGCTCCTTTACGTAAGTTATCTGCTACTATCCATAAATTCAACCCATTTTTAACAGAATTATCTCTGCGAATACGACCTACAAAAACATCATCTTTGCCTTCACAATATTTTGGCATAGGATAAACATTTTTTGAAATATCATCTTCAATTACAATACCTTTTTGCTCACTTAAAACAGACTTTACCTGCTCTATTTCAAAACTATTATTAAACTCGACATTTACTGCCTCTGAATGACCTCCCTTAACGGGAATCCTTACAACTGTAGCCGTAATTTTCAACACAGGATCATTAAGAATTTTTCGTGTTTCATCCACAAGCTTCATTTCTTCGCTTGTATATCCATTGTCGAGAAATTTGCCGCCATGAGGGAAGCAGTTTAAGTCTATCGGATAATCATAAACCATATCTGTTTGCTTGCCCTGTCTCTCATTATCAAGTTGTTTAACTGCATCAACGCCGGTACCGGTGACTGACTGGTATGTTGAAACAACCACACGTTTGATATTAAAAATTTTATGTAGCGGAGCAAGAACTAAAGCCATTTGTATTGTACTGCAATTAGGGTTGGCTATTATCTTACTCTGCGGTGATATAGTATCAGCGTTTATTTCAGGAACGACCAAAGGCACTTCCGGAGATTTACGCCAAGACGAGGAGTTGTCAATAACAAAAGACCCGGCATCAGAAAATTTCTCAGCCCAGCTTAAGGATATTTCTGAGCCTGCAGAAAAAATTGCAATATCCGGTTTTGCATCAACCGCATCTGATATACTGCAAATCTTATATGAATTACCTTTAAAGCTTACCAATTTCCCGATTGACCTTTCAGAAGCGACCGGATAAAAATCACTGCATGGAAAATTATGCTCCTCCAAAACTTTACACATTACCCTGCCTACTAATCCTGTTGCTCCTACTAATGCAATTTTCATTTTAATAACGTTAAGTTAATAAATTGTTTTTAAAATAACTCTCGCGTCTTATCTTATGTCTTATAATTATAACTAGCAATAAAATATTTTCATTATTATAAATTATTTGCAAATTTATACATATTATTTTACTCTGAAGTAAGTTTACTATTTTTATCCATTTTTACACTTTTTTGTGTAAAGCTATTTTAGGGTGAGGCAGGGGGGTACAGCAAAAAAACTGAAGCACCGTTAAGGTTATTCACAGGTTTGTTCAAATTCAGCTTGTTGTAATTGTCTTAAAGAAACATCAATATATTTCGGATTTGAGAATAGACTTCTTTTTCTATCACTCCAGTTTTCAATTTCTTCACTTATCTCTTTTGCATCAAATGTATTCTTATTTAATGAAATAAAATCAATTGATGATAGTAGTTCAAGTGCAAAATCCGAATAAAAACCGGTAAGAAAGTTAATGGTTTTTTTAGCAATATTATATAATTCGGGATTGCTTTCAATATGTTCTTTAACGGTATCATAGCCATCTGAGACCAAAACCAATGGTTCAAAAGGTTTTTTATTCATATCACTAAATCCCATTATATAGCTACCATTAAGTATATTTAACACAAACCTAACTTTACCTGAATATGGTCCGTAAAAGTTTGAACTATACTCTAGGTTAAAATATTTTTTTGCTCCAAATCGCTGCAGAAAATAACATATTTTTTCACTTGAAAATTCTGAAACATATTCTCCATTCTTTACTAAATCATATAAAACATAAAGCAATAACGCCCTTGCGTCTGTCAACTTAACTCTCTCTTTTTTTAATTTTTCTTTTATTTGTTGAGTTGGTTCATATATTATTACTTCGACTTCAAGATTCCCTAATTTTTGAACAATGAGTTTTTTTACTTTCTCCCACTCTAAGCCACCACTTCCTGCTCCCAATGGAGGAACTGCAATACTTTTAATGTTATATTCTTTTATAACACGAATTAAGTCATCTAATCCGGCATCAATAAAACTATATTCCGCAGGTTTTCTCCAATCTTTCTTTGTTGGAAAATTAATTATATATTTTTCCCCTGAATTAAGATTAGAATCTTTTACAACAAATAATTTACCTATATCTATTTCATTTTTCTTGCAGGCTTCAACATAAGCCTTATAGTTATTATGATATGCTTTTTTAAATTGCAAAGCAATCCCTTTTCCCATTACACCAACTGTGTTTACTGTATTGATTAATGCTTCAGCATTGCTTTCAAGAATATTTCCTTTAATGAATTTTATCATAACTATTAGAGGTTAGTTATTAATAATACGCATTTACCATTATCAATACTTACAGTCTTTTTGTTTCGGGTATTGATAAGACTTAAATCTCCTATGTTTTTGTAATCAGGATTCTTATTTTGAGAATCTTTATGAGTAATACCATATTGAAG
>PWLF01000223.1 GCA_003559475.1 Bacteroidales bacterium | reverse complement strand
GTTTGAACTAAATTAGGCATAATTGCATACTTCATTAATGCAGCCATAGCTCCTTGAGAATTTAACTGATGAGCATAAACAGGCTGTTTGTCAAAAGTAAATCCAATAAGAATGTTGCCAAACTTTTCTTTAAGGTCATCTAAGTCTTTTGCCAAGCATAAAATTGCCATAATCTCTGATGCTGCAGTAATATCGAAGCCCGACTCTCTTGGAATACCTTGCGTTGAACCTCCTAATCCTATTACAATATTTCTTAAAGCCCTTTCATTCATATCTATAACACGATTCCATAAAATTTTTCTAGGATCAATATTTAAAGATTTTTTATTGTGATAAATTTCATTATCAATAAGTGCTGCGAGTAAATTATGTGTTTTTTCTACGGCTGATATGTCGTTTGTAAAATGAAGATTTATGTCTTCCATTGGCAGTACTTGTGAATATCCTCCACCTGCAGCGCCTCCTTTAATACCAAAAACAGGACCTAAAGATGGTTCTCGTAATACAACAGTTGTTTTTGCTCCAATCTTGTTTAAACCATCAGTTAATCCAATACTGGTTGTTGTTTTTCCCTCTCCGGTTGGAGTTGGTGTCATAGCTGTAACTAAGATTAACTTCTTCTGGTTTATTACTTTATCATTTATTAATCGTAAAGGGAGTTTTGCAATATAATTTCCAAAAAGATTAATATCACTCTCTTTTAATCCAATATTTGCTGCTATCTCTTTTATATCTTTAATTCTTGTTGCTTTCGCAATGTCAATATCTCTTTTTATCATAATATTTGGTATATTAAATTCTGAAAATTTAAAATTAAAACATTAATTCTTTAGTTGTTCGCAAATAATATAAATCACTAACTAAACAAAGATAATTGTTTTACTTAAATATCCAGATAAATAATAAACTTTATATTTTTTAAATGTAATATCTCTATAACGCTTTCGTTTAAATATTATTAAATTAAAAATATGTTAATATTAATAGATGGATTATGTTTAGATTATGTAAACATATTTTGTTTTTAGCCGGGGTTTTTATTATTAGTTCAAGTTTCTTTAATTCACTTTATTCCAGAGATGGACGTATTCCAAATCTTTTGGATTATGATAACAGAGATTATCATTTTGGATTTTTGCTTGGATTAAATAAAATGGATTTTGCTCTTCAACCAAAAGAAAATCTACATGATTTGGATATGAGTATAGGATTGCATAGATTTGATACACTTAAATCTGTTTTGTGTTATCCTGAATATGGCTTTAATATTGGTATTATATCAAATTTGAAGCTTGGAGAATATTTTGACTTAAGGTTTATTCCGACGCTTTCATTTGGAGAAAGAAGCATCGTGTATGAGGGTGTTAGAGAAAACGGTGATTGGATCAGGCGTTCGCAAAGTATTGAATCTACTTTTCTTGATTTTCCTTTGCATGTAAAGTATAAATCTGCCAGAATGACAAATACACGAGTTTATGTTTTAGGAGGACTTAAATACTCTTATGATTTAGCATCAATTGAAGATCAAGATGACCCCGATTCAGATGTTTTAGCGAGATTATTGAAAAATGATTTATATTATGAGTTAGGTGTTGGCTTTGATTATTACTTTTTTTATTTTAAATTATCAACCGAAATAAAAGCATCTTTTGGTTTAAGAAATATATTAAAAGATGAAAATACGCTTTATACCAACTCTATTCAAAACTTAAATTCAAATATAATTCAACTGTCTTTTCTTTTTGAATAAATTAATTGTAATGTGTTATCCGGATTTGATTCTAAAAGCTCTAAAAATTGCTTGTGATGCAAGTAAAGAGATAATGTTAGTTTATGATGAAGAATTTGATGTAGTTAGCAAGAAAGATGGAAGCCCTTTAACAATTGCTGACACTAAATCTCATAACATAATATCAAAAACATTATCTGAAACTAATATTCCTGTAATTAGCGAAGAATCTAAATTGTTGGATTATGATATAAGAAAAGATTCAGAACTCCTGTGGCTTGTTGATCCGCTGGATGGAACAAAGGAGTTTGTTAAAAGAAACGGGGAGTTTACTGTAAATATTAGTTTGATTAAAAATAAAGTGCCTGTTATTGGGATTATATCTGTTCCTGTTCAAAGAAAAATATATTTCGGATGGGTTGGAAAAGGTGCGTATGAAATAGATATTACTGATGAATTTTATGATTCTTTGAAAATAATGGATTTTGAGGGTATTAAGAAAAGATATTTTAAACAACTTAACTCCCCGGATTCCTTAAAAAATAATGAAATATCTTTGGTTGTCAGTAGATCGCATTTTGATGATAATACAAATAAACTAGTTGAATTACTTGAAAAAGAAAATTATCAAGTAAGAGTATTAAAAATAGGTAGTGCTTTAAAATTCGGTATAATGGCTGAGGGTTCAGCAAATATTTATCTTAGAAGTACATATTCTTATGAGTGGGACATTGCAGCGGGAGATGCTATAATAAATGCTATAGGAGGGAAGCTGCTTTCTTTATCAAGTGGACAACCTTTAATGTATAACAAACCTGATTTAAAGAATCCGGGATTTATTGCAACAACATCCGATTCTCTTTTAAAAATCGTTAGAGAAAAATTTCTTCTTTAGAACGGGATATAGAAATACTGCTAAGATTATTATAAACGCTCCAATATAAAAACCCGGAGACATTTGCTCGGATTCACCAAATATTATTAATGCTAAAATAATCCCATAAACAGGTTCCATGTTTATGGATAAAACAACATTATAAGCCGAAAGAACTTGCATTATTTTAACTATAGCTGCAAAGGCATAGGATGTGCATAAAAATCCTAAAATTGAAATATAAATCAAATCCTGTATGGATATTTTTAATAAACTGACATCAAAATTACCTGTTGAAATATAAAATATTGTGATTATTCCAAAACCGCCTATCATCTCATAAAAACTTATAACCGAAGGATCGTATTTTAAACTTACCTGTTTGTTTAGAACTGCAAAAAGACCACTTAAAATCGCAGCTATTAAAGCAAAGAGTATTCCTTTATAATACTGAATCTCAAATTGGAAAATTATATATAATCCTGCTATTACAACAATGCCTATAAATACTTCAAATAATAAAATTTTTCGGCGATTTAATAATGGCTCCATCAAACTGGTAAATAAGGTAGTTGATGCCATTACTCCAAGAGTAACAGAAACATTTGATACTTTAATCGCATGAAAAAAAGCTATCCAGTGAAATGCAATAATAACTCCTATGCCAAGCAACTTTATTATATCTTTAAAACTTAAGAAATAATTTATTTTTTTTATTAAAAAGAAAAGCCATAAACCCAAAAATGCAAAAAACATTCTGTACCATACAATATGAATTGCCTCAAGAGTTATTAAATTTCCGAGTACTGCTGTAAATCCAAGTAGAATTATAACAAAATGAAGATGTATATGCGTTTTAGATACCTTTCTTTCCATATTATAATTTATAAAAACGACAACAAATATAGTTAGTTTATTATATGCAATACAAAATTTCAATTAAAATTAAAAAAGTGTTAAAAATTTTATATATTTGCCAAGCTTTATTTTAATAAAGCTTGTTTTAGCTAATAGTGTTATTTAGTAAGTATAATTGTTGTTTGTTTTTTTAAACCCAAAAATCTTAAAATATATGAAAAGGGCGTTTTTTTTAATCAGTTTGTTTTTATTATTTTTTATAACTTCTAATTTACACTCAGAACCACCTTTCGAGTTTAGGAAAATTTCAGAAAACGATTTAGATATAGAATATTATAAGGAAAAATTTCCCGGTAAGCCTGCTGTTATTATAGGAGATATTGCAGATTCTCATTTTAATTATGACTATAATGCAGGTGGCTTTCATTTTGTATTTAACAGAAAAAAAAGATTGATTATTTTGGATGAATCAGGATTAGATTACGGGAATATTATAATACCTTTTTATGGTGCGGGGAGGAGTGAAGATATCCGTGGTTTTAGAGCAAACGTTTATAATGAAAAAGATGGATGGCTTAGGAATTACGAAAGGAGCAGTGCAAGAGAAAGGCATGGGTATGTTAGAGATATCGGTAATAACTGGAAAGAGCTAAGAGTTCCTCTGCCTGACGTTAAAGTAGGAAGTGTAATTGAGTATAAATATCAAATTGTTTCGTCATCTTTTAGGAATTTGAGGCATTGGCAACTTCAGTATGAAATTCCAAAAATGCATAGTGAATATAGTGTTTCAATACCTAATTTTTATATTTATAGACAAAGAATGCAAGGGATTGAAGGCGTTGAAATAATAGAAAGCGTTGAAAACAAAGAAGATTTGATTAGAATACCCCAAGGTTATGTAGCTTTAAATACAACAAAATATAGCTGGAAAGCAAAAGATATTCCTGCGCTTACTTCTGAGCCATATACTGATAATATATTTAATTATGCCGGAAGATTATTTTTTGAGCTTGTTAGAGTTGAGATGCCTAATAATCCTTTCGTACATTTTACTAGCACATGGGAACACGCAGTTGATCATATAATTAAAAGATATAGTTTTGGTGGATATATAGATAACTGCGAAGAGTTTACTAAACAGTTTGTTAAGGATAAAGATTTTGATTCAACAGAAGATAAACTTTGGTGGGCTATAAATAAAATAAATGATAAGGTTAGGTGGAATGCAGCTTCTACATATCTGGCTTATAATTACCCTGAGACAGTTTGGGAAAGAGGTAGCGGAAACTCTGCTGAAATAAACTTACTTTTAGTAGCATTGCTACGCAACCTTAATCTTGATGCATATCCGGTAGTTCTAAGTACTGTAGACGGAGGGATGTTGTTTACAAGTTCTCCTACTATAACACAGTGGAATTATGTAGTTGCTATGGTAATAGATGAAGACTCTAATGAAATTTTGATGGATGCCACAGAACCTGTACCTGTGCCAGGTTATTTGCCGTTTAGAGCAATTAATGAAAGAGGAAGATCTGTTGATGAAGATGTTAACAAATGGGTTGATCTTGAAAATAATATACTTATTAATGAGAAAAGAATTTATGATTTAAAGTTGAACTCCAATGGCGATTTGACAGGAAGTCTAAGATATGAGTATTCCGACTTTGGTAAATATTTTATTATGCAGGTTATTGAAAATCACGGGAAAGAAGCATTAGTTGACATAATAAAGGAGGATAAAGATTTAGATATAAAAAATGAAAATTTTGAGTGGGATGCAGAAAATGACTTGCCCTTAGTCTTTACTGCTGATGTAAGTGTGAATTCTTTTGCTCAAAGAATAGGAGATGAGCTTATATTACCGGCTTTGCTTTTTGATACAGATACTGATATGATATTTGATAATCCGGAACGTAAATTCCCTGTTGTCTTTAACAATACTCTTAACTCTAATGTTGTATACAATGTTATGTTAGATGATAACCTTAAAGTTAGCTATTTGCCTGAAAATAGCAGTCATAGATGGACAAGATTCTCAAATGAAATTGTTTTCGAAAATAATGATAATGGCTTTACAGTCAATGATACTAGTGTGAGAAATACTAGAACGGTTAGTGCTGAACATTATGAGAATTTAAGAAAATTTTATAAAAATGTTGCTGAAAGCAATTCTGATAATATATTATTAAAAATTAACTAAATAGTTTTATTTTTTGTTTTTAGCAGAAGTATTAAAATTATTGCATTTTTGAACTGTCCTAATTATTTCTGTTTAGAATAAAAGATATTTTAAATCAAATATATTCAGTAATTAAATAGATATTTTCTTTTAATAAAAATATGTTTTTCTAAATTAAGTATTTAATTAAACCTTATAACTGATGTCGTATAAAAATTTAATTTATTATTTGATAGCATTCTTAATAACTTCATTTTATTATCAAAAAATTGAAGAAGGAAAATATTGTATTGAGAAAATCAGTTCTGATTTAACTGAAAATGCCGATGCGGTTATAAGAAAAGATGTAACTACTATTGAATCCAGATCCTTTAATCGTTCAAGAAAATCAAGACATCTTGCAGTAACAGTTCTTAATGAGAACGGAAGACGTCAAGGTAATTTAATTGATCATTATGATTCTTATGAGAGTATTGATTTAATCAAGGCAGTTTTGTATGATAAGAATGGGAATAAAATCAGGGAAATTACCAGACAAGAATTTGCGGATGTTAGCTATACTTCTTTTTCTCTATATCAGGATATTCGTTTATTTACAACAAGTGTTCATTCAAGACAATTGCCATACACAGTAGAGTATGAATATGTAAAAAATAAAGATTATATATTTTTTAATGAAATTTGGAAGCCGGTAAGAAGAACAAAAACCTCGCTTGAATATGCAAAACTTAACATTATTGTTCCTGATAAGGACTTCTTTAGACATATTTCATATAATCATGATAGTTTAAACCCAAATGTTGAACAATTAAGGAGAGGTAGGTATAAATATGAGTGGGAGTTGACAAATATTAATGCGATTGTTGAAGAACCTTATATGCCTCCTTTTTATCAATTTGTCCCTTATGTTAATATAGGCGCTAATAATTTTCATTATTCGGAATATTATGGCAATATGTCTACATGGGAAGATTTCGGACTTTGGATTAACGAGCTTAACAGAGGAAGGCAAAATCTATCTCGTTCAACTATTAATGAAATTAGAGAATTAACAGAAAATATTGAAGATACGCTGGAAATCATAAAAACTGTTTACGAATATGTTCAGTCAAGTACAAGATATGTTAGTATTCAGCTCGGAATTGGCGGACTCCAACCTTTTGATGCAAGAAGTGTTGAAAATAATGGTCATGGAGATTGCAAAGCCCTTTCTAATTATTTGCAAGCACTACTGGATGCTGTTGGTATAAAATCTTATTATACATTGATTAGGAATGGAAGTCAGAGTATTAGATTTAATCCTGAATTTCCTATGAACTATTTTAATCATGCTATAGTATCTGTTCCTCTTGAGAATGATACTATATGGATTGAGGCTACAAGTAATACATTTCCTGCAGGATATATTGGAAGAAGTAATTCAGGAAGATATGTTTTATTAATAACTGATGATGGAGGAAAACTAGTTAGAACGCCTTACTATAAACAAAAAAATAATGTTTATGAGCAAAATATTTCAGCTAAAGTTATTGATAGTCAGCAAGTAAATATATCGCTTGATAAAAATTACTCCGGTTATACTACAGAAAGGGAATTTACGTCATATAAATCTGATAGCTTTACTAGAAAAAGATCTTTCTCTGATGCCTATAACGTTAATGAAAGTAATATTAAAAAAGTAGAGTATTCTAAGATAAACAACCTGCCGGATAGTATTAGAATTATAAAAAATGCAGAGTTTGTTTTAAATGATCGTTTTACTAGAGCAGGGGAGAGGCTTATATTTGAGCCGGTTTTGTTTAACACTGAAATTAGAGTCCCTTCTAATTCAGATGAAAGAGTTCATGAGTTATTTGTGAGACCAAGTTATATTTACACCAATAACATTAAGTGGGAACTTCCTGAAAATTATGAGTTGACTCATTTGCCGGAAAATGTGGAAAGAGACGAAGACTGGGGTTTTTATAGTTTAAAATATAAACATGACAGTAATGAAAATTTGCTTTATGTCAATAGAATATTTTACATGAAATCAGGCAGGTTTGATAAAGAAGACTTTGAAAATTTTGTTGATTTTACAAGAGCTGTTAGAACAAATGACAGTAATAGAATAATGTTGATACCTGAGTAGAATTTATTTCTAGTTTCCTTGTTTAACATAGTTTTATAAGTCAAAATAAACGTCTTTATGGAATTAACTCCGAAAGAGTTTAATATTTAAAACTACTGCCACCAATAAATTCTCTTAAAATTGAAGTAAAAGGAATATCTTTTGGGTTAACAGGAATGAATAATGAAAGAAGCCTGTTTAATTTTTCAACTTTATAAGAAATATATTCAGATTCAGCTTTTTCTTTATTTAAGATTGCAGGTGCATAATGTGCAAAAACTCCCATTTCATAAATAAGAGCTGAGTTAAATATTGCATGAGCACTTTCCTGATAAGGAAAAATGCTTTGATATTCATTCTTCATTACATCATTCCACCTTTTGATAGTTTCGTTAAAGTCATAGCCTCTAAAGAGCTGGTCTCTCACAATTCTTCTTATTAATCTGTGATCTGAAGTAGATACAGGTAAATGATTATGAATATTTATAGTTGTTAGAGCGCTTATGTATAAGCGATATGATTCGAAATTCATTATTTCTTGCCATAACTGAGGATTCAAGCCATGTATCCCTTCAACAATAACATAAGTTTCTTCATCAATTTTTGTTGATTTTTCTGATGGTTTTGCCCCTTTACCATCAAAATGATATTTGGGAAGGTTTACAGCTTCATTATTTAAAAGTTTATCAAGAGTATCCTTTAGTAATTGAAGGTCTAACGCCGTTATAAGTTCAAAGTTTTGCAAACCTGTCTTGGGGTCCGTAGGAATTTCAGAATGTGGCAAATAATAATTATCCATTGATAAAATCAAAACTTTCTTTTTTAACACTTTTAGCTCAACGGCTAAACGATTAGCAGTAGTAGTTTTTCCTGATGATGTCGGTCCGGCAATAAATACTACCCGGGGTTTAGCTGCGTGACTTAAAATATTATCAGCAATTCGAGATATCATCCTGGATTGATAAGCCTCAGATATTTTTATAAAATCTGATAAATGACCTTCTTTTATTATTCTGTTTAGTTGTGCTATAGATGATATTCCAAAATGTTGCATAGTATTGCCGGACTCCTTAAACCTCTTAAGATATTTGCTCAATTCAAGCCTCTCCGGCATAACTCTATCAAAAAAAGTTGAATCTGCTATAAGAAAAAAACCGGATTCATGTTTAAAAAGCTTGAAATCCTTTAAAATATCATAATTATCTATAACCTTGTTTAGTAATAGCTCTCCGTTATTATTTATGTGGCTAACCAAAACTTTATTATTTATGCTTTTTGAGTCTTTTTTTGAGTATAAAAGTTCTAAAATATCCTCTCGGTTATTATTTTTAAAATAATCAATAGCTTCATTATAATTAATTATATTATTTTCAATCGGAACTAACTCTTTTATTAGCTTTTTAATTTTTTTCTTAATCAACTCAACTTGCTTTGTGCTTGGCGAAAAATCATCAAAATAACCATACATCCCGCCCGGTATACTAAATTCCAAAGTATATGATTTTTCAGGAAAAGTTTCAGATACAGCTTTGTTAAAAAGTACTATCAAAGGTTCCATTAAACTCCTGAAACTACTATCGGAGCTGTAATTTGTTTCTAACGAATTGCTCATTTATTGAAAAATTATATAAGTAGTTTATTTAATATAATAATTGTTGAAAGCAAAGATAATATTCAATTACTACTTTTTGATAATAATTTAAAAAACTTAACAAGAATAAGTGATTTTTGTAAAAATTTTATTAAAAATATATATATTTGTAAATTAATATTAGGTAATTACTTATATGGTTTAAGATTTCTTTTTTTGTAGTTTTAATGCTTTTCTATTAGGAATTTTAAAATGTATATTTAATTTTGTTGTGTAAAATAAATTTTTAATTATTAAATTAATAAAAAAAATGGCTGATTTATCAACCTCGTACATGGGAATAAAATTGCGTAACCCTTTAATTGTTGCAAGCTCAGGACTGACAAACTCTCTTAAAAATATTCAGGAGATAGATAAAAAGGGTGCCGGTGCAGTAGTTTTGAAATCATTATTTGAAGAGCATATTAAAGCGGAAGTTAGAAAAGTTTTTTCTTATGATGACGTTCAGGGAGTTAATACAGAGGCAGAAGATTATTTAAGAAATTATGCCAGAACTCATACCTTAACTGAGTATACGGATCTTATTCATGAAGCTAAAAAATCGGTTTCAATGCCGATTATAGCTAGTGTTAATTGTATATCATCTACAGAATGGACTTCTTTTGCTAAAAAAATTGAAGAAGCAGGAGCGGATGCTTTAGAATTGAATATTTTTATTTTACCTTCTGATATTACTACCGAAGGAAAAGAATACGAACAAGTATACTTTGATATTATTGATAAAATTAAATCAACTATAGATATCCCGGTATCCGTTAAATTATCATATCATTTTTCCGGTCTGGCTGAAACAGTTAAAAAGTTGTCATGGACAGGAGTTAAAGGAATTGTATTGTTTAATAGATTTTTTAACCCTGATGTTGATATTGAAAATTTTAAAATTAAACCGGGGAATTTATTTAGCTCTCCCGAAGAGATTACAAATACTCTACGTTGGATTGCTATATTGTCCGACAGGATAGAATGTGATCTTTGTGCGTCAACCGGTATTCATGATGGGACAGGATTAATTAAGCAATTGCTTGTTGGTGCAAAAGCCGGTCAAATATGCTCTGTACTTTACAAGAAAGGATTTGATGAAATTGAAAAAATTCTTGATGAGCTTAATGATTGGATGCAAAAGAAAAACTTCTCTAAAATAGAAGACTTTAGAGGTAAAATGAGCTATAAAAAATCAGATAATCCTGCAGTTTTTTATAGGGTGCAGTTTATGAAGCACCTTGCTGGAATTGAATAGTATTAGTTTTTTTAAAGCCAGTTATCCGGAGAATTCTTTGTAATAAAATTATTTGATTCGTTAATTAGTTCAAATAATACTGTATCATTTTCTACAAAAGGTATGGTATCACGAACTTTATGTATTATTTTTTCTAAAATTGGTGATGTCTTAGCCGGGCGCCTGAATTCCATCGCTTGGCAAGCATTAAGTAATTCAATAGCAAGTATTTGTTCAATATTTTTTACAATTTGTAATGTTTTTATTGCTGAATTAGCTCCCATACTAACATGATCTTCTTGTCCTTGTGATGACTCAATAGAATCAACCGATGATGGTGTACATAATTGCTTATTATAACTGGCTATAGATGCAGCAGTATATTGAGGGATCATGAATCCACTATTAAGCCCGGGATTTGCAATTAAAAAAGAGGGGAGTTGCCTCTCTCCCGATATTAATCTATATATTCTTCGCTCAGAAATACTCCCCAGCTCCGATAAAGCTATTGAAAGAAAATCAAGAGACAAAGCTAATGGTTGTCCATGAAAATTTCCGGCTGATATTATTAGATTATCATCAGGAAAAATTGTTGGATTATCAGTAACACCATTTATTTCATTTAAAAAAGTTTTTTCTGCATAATCTATCGCATCTTTAGAAGCCCCATGCACCTGAGGGATACATCTAAAAGAATAAGGGTCCTGAACATGATTCTTTTTTCTGTTAATTATCTCGCTTCCTTTAAGTAAAGTTCTTATATTTTTTGCCGTTTCTATTTGCCCTTTATGCCTTCTTATATTGTGAACTTGCTCTAAAAAAGGCTCAATTCTGCCATCAAAAGCTTCAAGAGATAAAGCGCTTATTAGATCAGCCCATTTGGATAGTTTTTGGGATTTTATAATGCAATAAGAACCAATTCCACTCATAAACTGAGTCCCATTCAAAAGTGCTAGTCCTTCTTTTGATGATAACTCTATTGGCTCCCATTTTTTTTCAGCTAAAACCTCTTTTGATTTACATTTTTTGCTATTATACCAAACCTCTCCCATGCCAAGTAAAGGTAAACTTATATGAGCTAATGGTGATAAATCTCCTGATGCTCCTAATGAACCTTGAGAATATATCACAGGTATTATATTATGGTTATACATATTAACTAACCTTTCAATAGTGGAAACTTTAACTCCTGAATTTCCATAAGAAAGTGAATGAACCTTCAAAAGCATCATTAACTTTACTATTTTTTGATCTATAGGTTCTCCAACTCCACAAGCATGTGACATTACTAAGTTTTTTTGTAATGTTGCTAAATCACTTGGAGAAATACTATGATTGCATAAAGAACCAAATCCGGTTGTAACTCCATAAATTGGCTCTTTTGATGAAGATATTTTCCGGTCAAGATAACTACGGCAATTCTCGATTTTTTCTAAGGATTCTTTTGATAATTCAATATTATAGTTATTATCTAAAATCTTTTCTAATATTTCAAATGTTAATTCTTTTGGAGATATTTTATGTGTTTTCATTTGAAAGAAATATGATTAATAAGTTCAGTTTTTGTAACATTTATTTGCTCCCCGGTTTCCATGTTTTTTAAAGTTAATTTTCCGCTGTTTATTTCTTCTTCTCCAGCCATAACAACAAATGGTATATTATTTTTATCTGCATACTGCATTTGTTTTTTAATTTTAACTTTATCCGGGTATATTTCACATTTGATTCCTTTGTCTCTTAGCTCCTTTTCAAAGGATAGACAAAACAATTCTTCTTTTTTTCCAAAATTAATAAAAAGAACTTCAGAGAAAGTTTCAATATTATCAGGGAAAAGTTCTTTTGATTTCATTACATCATATATTCTATCAGCTCCAAAAGATATGCCTACGCCTGACATTCCGTCCATTCCAAAAATTGAAGCAAGGTCATCATATCTTCCTCCTCCGCAAATACTGCCAATTTTTACATCTTTTGATTTGACCTCAATAATAGTTCCTGTGTAATAATTCAAACCCCTTGCTAATGTATTATCTAACTCAACGCAATTAAAAATCTCAAATTTTTCGAGCATGTTAAAAATTTCTTTCACCTCTTCAATTCCCTTCAACCCTGTTTCTGAATTCTTTAACATAGTTTCCAAATATTCAATCTTTTCTTTATTGCTTGACTTTAATTTTAGCAACGGTTGCAAATCATTAACAGCTTTTTCATTTATTCCTTTTTTAATAAGCTCCTCATTTACTTTTTCCAATCCTATTTTTTCGAGCTTATCTATAGTTGTTGTAAACTCGGTAAACATATTTGAATAACCCAGCACTTCAATTATCCCGGCAAGTATCTTGCGGTTATTCAGCTTAATAATAGCATTAATATTTAATTTTTTAAATACCTGGTCAATTATGTTTATTAGTTCAACTTCATTAATCATCGAATTACTACCGATTATGTCGGCATCACATTGAAAGAACTCTCTATATCTTCCTTTTTGTGGTCTGTCGGCACGCCATACAGGTTGTATTTGATAACGTTTGAAAGGAAAAGTTATATCATTTTGATGTTGAACAATATATCTGGCAAAGGGTACTGTCAAGTCATATCTTAAAGCTTTCTCGCAAATTTCATTACCGATTTTCGATGACTCTTTTGATTTTAAAGTATCTTCAGATAAACCGGATAAGAAATCCCCTGAGTTTAGTATTTTGAATATTAGCCGGTCACCTTCTTCTCCATACTTGCCCATAAGAGTTGTAAGGTTTTCCATTGCAGGAGTTTCTATAGGTTTAAAACCATGAAGCTGATATGTTTCTCTTATTATATCAAATATATAGTTTCTTCTTGATATTTCAACTGGTAAAAAATCGCGTGTTCCTTTTGGTATTGATGGTTTGGTCTTAGACATGATAAACTTTTACGGTTTTATATTCAAATATTAAAACGGTTATATAAAAATAATTTATAGCACAAAAATACAAGTCTTTTTGACAAAAATTAAAAAAATTATCCTTTTATTACTGCTAAAGGTTCTAATTCTACTAATATCTCTACAAGGTCCTCTTGTTGTTTCATTACTCTATTAATATTTTTATATGCACTGGCAGCTTCGTCCAAATCTTTTTCTGATTTTATTGAATGAATAATATTTTTTTTATTTAATTTATTAATTTCAGTTTTTAGATTCAGTCTTCTAATAGCTTCTTTTCTACCCATGACTCTGCCTGCACCGTGAGAACAACTTTCAAAACTATCTTTATTCCCCCTGCCTTTTACAATATAGCTGTTTGCTCCTTGGCTTCCGGGGATAATGCCTGTTGTATCCTTGCCTGCATGGGTAGCTCCTTTTCTATGAACAACCACTTTAGTGTTAAAATGTTCTTCAATAGAGGCGTAATTGTGTGCTATGTTTATCATAGGAGCAGAACGAAAATTATTTTTGAAAAAATCATCAAAAACTTCAAGAATATTTTTCATCATAAGCTTTCTGTTAGCAAAAGCAAAGTCAACACAATAATTCATTTCTTTGAGGTAATCTTGCCCTTCATCACTTTCTGTTTCCAAATAAGCTAATTGAAAATTATTTGGTATCTGAATTTTAAATTTTTTGTTAAGTTCAATAGCTCTTCTATTATAATAATCGGCTACTTGTTTTCCAATATTCCTACTCCCTGAATGCACCATTATCCATATCATATTGTCAGAACCCTTTTGTATTTCAATGAAATGATTTCCTCCTCCTAAAGTGCCAACCTGATGTGTTGCTTTATAGTATTCTCGTTTTATGATTTTTAACTTATCTATATCGTAATTTGCAGGCATTTTGTCATTACCCTGTGATTTTTTGTGATGTTTAAAGCCGAGCGGGATTTTATTACGAATATTATTTAATATCAGTAATAAGTCTTTTTTATTAATACTTTCCAAAGAAGTTTGTACTGCACACATTCCACATCCAATATCTACGCCCACAGCATTGGGTATAACAACATTGCGGGTTGCAAGCACTGCACCAATAGGCATTCCAAAACCTTGATGGCAATCAGGCATTAATGCTATGTGCTTAAAAGCAAATGGTAAATTAGCTAAATTTTTTGCTTGCTGTAAAGCCCCCTCTTCAATATTATCAACCCACATTTTTATCGGAATACGCTCTGTTTTTATCTCTTTTATCATAATTTTAAAATATATTAAAATTTTATTTTATCTGTCAATAATATTTAAAAATTGTTTTTTTAAAAATAACAAAAAAATAACATAAAGATTTTTTATTATTAAAAATTAAATATTATTTCTTTGTTATTATATTATATTTGTATTATTAAAATTCAAATAAAATCATCGTTTACCAAAGGTATATTAAAAAGTTAAATAATAGTTTAAAAACATATTGATATTTGCTTTTTTTGATAAAGAAATAAAAATCTATAAATACGTATAATTGTTTATGAAGCAGAATATAAATGAATTAATAAATAAAATAAATGAGGAGATTGTAAAGCTTGATATTTCGGGCGATCCTAAAGAATTATATGAGCCGATAGAGTTTAGTTTGCAAAATGGAGGTAAGAGGATTAGACCTCTTATGACTCTTATAGCTTGTGATATGTTTGGGGGAAATACAGATCAGGTAATGTCTTCTGCAATTGGTTTAGAAATTTTCCATAATTTCACTTTGGTGCATGATGATATCATGGATCAGGCTCCTATACGCAGGGGGAAGCCAACTGTTTACAAAAAGTGGGATACAAATACAGCCATTTTATCGGGGGATGTTATGTTCGCATTAGCATACCAATATTTGCTAAATTCTCCGGAAAAGTATTTAAGTCGAGTTTTGAATGTGTTTAATGACACTGTAATACAAGTTTGTGAAGGACAACAATATGATATGAATTTTGAGATTTCGGAAAATGTGACAGAGGCAGAATATCTCAATATGATTCGATTAAAAACAGCAGTTTTGCCCGCTGCTTGTTTAAAAATTGGAGCAATTATTGCCCGTGCCCCTGAAAATGAAATTCAAAATCTATATCTTTTTGGAGAACTTTTTGGATTAGCATTTCAACTAAAAGATGACTGGCTTGATGTTTATGGCGAAGAGGATGTTTTTGGAAAGAAAACAGGAGGTGATATTGTTGCTAATAAGAAAACATGGTTATATATAAAAGCTTTTGAAAAAGCTGATGATAACCAAAAAAATGAACTTAAACAAGCTTTTTCGGGAAATATTCAAAACCAAAAGGATAAAATTGAAGTAGTGAAAAATATTTATGATAACCTCAAACTAAATGAGTTAGCTATTGAGCAAATAGATAAATATCATAAAAGAGCAATAGATTATGTTAACAAGATTAAGATTCCGGATGATTCAAAATCTAATTTGTTTGATTTGCTAAATAAACTTGTTGAAAGAAAATCTTAAATCTCCGTTTTTTTGTTATTGCTGTCATGATGTATTCTAAAATCGCGATGTGATTTTAACATATTAATAGTATGGAGCAAAAGATTTTTTGTTTCAGCAAGTAAATTGAAGAAAAGTATGCTGTTACGTGTTTTTACTTTTTCTTTTTTAATTAGTTTTACTTGCATTCTTTTCAGGCGATCAAGTTCCTCTAATAAATCTGTTTGATGTTGAATAGCATTTTCAATTCTTTCAAAATCGTCAGTCTTTATTACTTCCAGTATTTTCCCGTATAGTAATGATACATTCTCATTTAATTGTAATAATTCTTTCTCTTGATCCGGTATTGCAGGAGTATGGTTGTTTTCAATATGTTCATAAAGTGGCTCAACGATAAAAGTTAAACAGTGTGCAATCTCCCTTAAATAGTCAATTATTTGCACATAGTAATGCCCTGTTTCAATAGAATCTTCTTCAAGTTTTCTTAAAACATAATAAACATCCTTCTTTAGTGATTTAGTATGTTTGTTAAAGTTTTTGATTCCCTTTCTTGATTCCTTTAACTTTTTTCTATCTTCCAGCAAGAATGAACTTATTACAGAGTTATAAAGTTTAGATACAGATACTACTGTTTCAATTATGGTAGATTTACATTCGTCCATCACATTTTGGTCATCAACAGTTATTTTATTAGCTTCACTTTGCTTTTCTTCTTCTTTTTCCTTTTTTGCAGATAATTTTTTATGTAAATAATGTGTTCTTATAACAAACCCAAAAGCTATACATACAGCAATAACCGCAGCGGTTATACCTCCTAAACTTAAGAAAAAAGCAAAAATAAATGCTACAGTAAAAGCACTAAAAGCAGTAAAAAACCATCCTCCGATAACTGTTATAACGCCAGTAATTCGATATACAGCACTTTCTCTGCCCCAAGCTCTGTCTGATAAAGATGTTCCCATTGCAACCATGAATGTTACGTATGTTGTTGATAAAGGAAGTCTAAGAGATGTTGCAAAGGCTATTAAAATACTTGCAATAAACATATTTACAGAAGCCCTTAGTATATCAAAAGAGGACGTATCTTTTTTAATCTTTTTACGTCTATTATATAATGATTGGTCAAATCTTTTATTAATTAAACTGACAGCTTTTGCAGGTAATATTTTTTTTATTGTTTTATTTAAATATATAGCTTTTCTAACAATTGTACGTGCAAATAAAGAGGATGAAAATCTTTCATACCCTTCTGACTGTCTGGCAAGGTTTACTTCTGTTTTAGATACTGTTCTTGATTTTTTTGAAAAGAATAGAGCTAATACCATTATTGCTCCAGCTCCTAACAAATAGCCGGTGGGAGTCTGAATTGGCTCAAGCAAAGACTCCATAGTCATGGTGTTTGGTGATAGAGAAGAATCACTGGCAAATGCTAAAAATGATTCATAACCGGCAATAGGAACTCCTATAAAGTTAACTAAATCGTTGCCTGCAAAAGCCATTGCAAGAGAAAATGTTCCTATTAGAACTATCAATCTGAATATATTAAACTTAAATAAAGATATTAGTAATTGTGAAATTATTGCTACTGTTATAAAACAATACAGTAAGATTCTAAAAGTGTTATTTTCTATCCACTCTACTGTTTCAGGTGTCATAAATGATGCTCCGTCTGCTCCTTTAACTATGATAAAATATATAATTGCGGAAACAGCTATTCCCGTCCAAATAGCTCCAAAAAAAGGTAGCTTTCTCTCATAATTAAACGTAAACAATACTCTTGTAATAAACATAACTATAGACCCAACAGTAAAAGCAATTATTACTGATAATAGAATCCCGGATATAATTCCCAGTGCACGAGCGGAATTTATATAAAGACTTAAATCTTGAGCTTCAGCAGGTATGTCAGTAAAATAAATCTTGAACAAAGATACTGCAACTGCTGCTCCTAAAAGCTCAAATACTATAGAAACCGTTGTTGATGTTGGAAGTCCAAATGTATTAAATGTATCTAACAGTATAATGTCAGTTATCATTACTGCCAAAAATAATATCATTATTTCATTAAAATAAAACTGGTCAGGATGAAATACACCTCTGCGGGCAATTTCCATCATTCCACTGGAAAATGTTGCACCAAATAAAACTCCAACAGCAGCAATTGATAGTATAACATAAAATGGAGCAACTTTAGAACCTATAGCAGAATTTAAAAAATTAACAGCATCATTACCAACCCCAACAACTAAATCAGATATGGCTAAAATGAAAAGTGCTATAACAAAAAATAGATAAATGCTCTCCATTTATTTTATTTAGTTTATAATTGAATATTATAAAAAATAAATAATTTTTAAAATTTCGATTGCAAATCTACAAACATTTTTTTATGAAAAGCAAAAAAAAAATAAAAAAAAATAATTAAATATTTTTATACTTAAAAACGACTAAGTTGTTGATATTTAAATTGTTAAAAAAGATATTGTCTGAAAAAGATTGTTTTTTTGCTTGAAATATTTTATTAACTTTTTTTTATTAAATTGTTAATAGTTTTGTAACAATAATTTATTTTTTTATTGCTCTAAGCATTTCCCTTTTTCCCGGCGGTCCGGAAAGCCGCTCAATATGAAATCCTACCTCTTTTAAATCTCTTCTGACTTGGCCTTTTGCGCAGTAGGTTACAAATATACCATCTATCTTCATTGATGAATATATTTTTTCAAATATAGATAGTGTCCACATATCAGGTTGTACTTTAGGTCCAAAAGCATCATAGTAAACAACATCATAGGTAAAGTCATCTAAAGCAGCATCCTGAATTTTTTGTTTCTGTTTTAGCAAATAGAATTTCTCTTTAAGGTTTAATAGATTACCGCTTTTGCTTTTATGTATTAAATCCATTAATTCATTGGCTTCAGCGAAATTGATTAAAGAGTGATAGTTTAACTTTTTAATAGTTTTTATATCAAGAGGGGTTGGTTCTAATGAATGATAACAAACTTTTACTTTATGTTTTTGACTTTCAATAATCGTAAGCAAACAATTTAGACCCGTTCCGAGTCCTACTTCTAATATATTAACCATTTCTTTTTTACAGGAAACCGGTTTAAATCCATTTTCAATAAAAACATGTATTGATTCTGTCAAAGCTCCTTTACAAGAGTGATAAAATTCATTTAATTCCGGCACATAAATCGTATGCGAACCATCATTAGTTGTGTATATTTTGTTCTTCACCTGAGATGTCTTTGTTTAATATTATTGAGTTTAGTCTAAAAAGGTATAAATTTAAAAGTTCATAAAGTTAGTTTATTCATTAATAGATACTTGTGAAAATATTGCCTTTTATTAATAGGTTTAATATCAGCATATTACACTTTTTGCTTTATACGCTTTAAATTTTTATACTCTTCTGTTTATTGCAAATATAAAATATTATAATTTAAATAGTTTCTAATAATTATAGATTTTTATTTGATTGGAAATATAAAAATTTAAATATTATCTTTGGCGGGATTTTTAATTCTATATAAGTAAATAATTAAAATGTCAAAAAATAATACATTTATAACAGGAGCGAATGGATTTTTAGGTCGTAATATGCTTGAATTGTTGTTGAGGAATACTGATGACAATTTTTATTTGTTGATAAGGTCGGAAGCTTCAAGAAATTCTATTATGGAGAGGTTCAAATGGGCAATTCCTGAAAGAATTAATTTTGTTCATGGTGATTTAAAAATGCCTTTTTTTGGAATGGATGATCGGGATGTGAACAAGGTGGTTTCTTGTAAAAACTATTGGCATTTTGCTGCAGCAACAAGCTTTGATGATAGAAAACAAAAATCTATTGTTGAAACAAATATTTGCGGAACCAAAAATATAATAAAGTTAGCTTTAGAGAGTAAAGATCTTAAGCATCTTCATTTTGTCAGTACAGCATATATTGCAGGTAATAACAAGGGTGTAATCTATGAAGACAAAATGCCTCAAAAAGTTGGTTTTAAAAACAGCTATGAAGAATCTAAATATGACTCTGAAATAATCCTAAAAGAAACAAACCTTCCCTGGACGATATACAGACCTTCAATTGTTGTTGGAAATTCCAAAACATTATCATCTCAAGGTGAAATGAGAATGATATATGGTTATGTTTTGGGTGTTTATAATGCTCTTTTACATCATTTTAAAAGCGAGGAGAAATTTGTTAGTAATTGGGAAAACCAAACTTTTTCTGAAGTTAATTTAAGAATGAAAGGTTATTATAAAACAAAAAAGAATTTTATTTGCATTGACGATGTTGTAGGTATGATAAATGATATTATGCAAACAGATTGTATAAATAAAATATATAATTTGACTAGTGATTCTATAAATGGAGAAGATATTTGTTATGCTTTTAATAAAGGATTTAGAGTAAAAGGCATAAAATATGTCGGAAAAGAAATAGATAGCCCTTCAAGAGTAGAGTTGAAAGCCCACAGACTTACTTCTGCATTTGATGATTATTGTTTGAATGATGATCCGGCATGGTCAACAAATAATACGGATAAAAGTCTTAGTAAACATAAAAAGGTTGGAATGAATAAAGATTTATTTTGTAATTTAATTGAACATTTTATAAAAAATGAAATTATTAACCCTTATTTATCAAAAAATGGCATAAAGGTGTTATGATAATTGAAGTTTAATTTTTCTCTTAATTGATGAGTTTTCAACTCCATATGTGAATTTTTACTTTAATTTATTTATAAAAAAACAAAATACTTCAAAAAATAACCAAGCGTTTTTAAAAAAATTTGCTATTGATATTTTTTTAGAGTATTTTTGCAATTCATTTTAAAAAAGTATAATTAATAATAAATAAATAATTTTTAGGATAAGTTATGTATCTAACAGCAGAAGTAAAAAAAGGCATTTTTGAAAAGCATGGAAAATCTGAGCATGATAACGGTTCTCCGGAAAGTCAAATCGCATTGTTTACATTAAGAATTAAACATCTTACAGATCATTTAAAAGAAAATAAAAAAGATAATGCGACTCGTAGATCTTTAGTGCTTTTAGTTGGTAAAAGAAGAAGATTGCTTGATTATCTTAAGAAAAAAGATATTGAAAGGTATAGAGCAATAATTAAAGAATTAAACATTAGAAAATAAATTGTATATAAGGCATTATAAGTAATTATTTTTGAATTATAATAGTTACTTATAATGCTTTTTTTATAAGTATGCTTTTTGTTTTACTAATAAAAAAAGTAATATGATAAAATATACTTTTTTAAGTTATCGCCTCTCCCGGACAATCCTTTTCTTAAATAGTAACTTAGCAATTATACGAAATTTTAATATAAAATAAAAATATTTAATTAATAATACCAATATATATATGAATTATAAAGAAGTAAAAAAAACAGTTGATATAGGAGATGGAAATTCAATAACTTTATCAACCGGAAAATTAGCTAAACAGGCTGATGGCTCTGTTGTATTGACAGTGGGAAATACTATGCTTTTAGCTACGGTTGTTGCTAAAAAAGAGAATTCTGAAAACACAAGTTTTTTGCCATTATCAGTAGATTATCAGGAAAAATATGCTTCTACGGGTCGTTTTCCCGGAGGTTTTTTTAAAAGGGAAGCAAGACCTACTGAAAATGAAATTTTAATATCCAGACTTGTTGACAGAGCATTAAGACCTATGTTCCCTGATAATTATTATGCTGAAACTCAAGTATTAATATCTTTGATATCAGCAGATAAAAATACTTTACCTGATGCTTATGCCGGCTTAGCTGCTTCTGCTGCTATCGCTGTCTCTGATATCCCTTTTAACGGACCTATCTCAGAAGCACGAGTTGCACGAATCAACAATGAGTTTGTTGTCAATCCGACTATTTCTCAACTTGAAGAGGCTGACATGGATATTATTATTGCAGGAACTCTTGATAATATAGTTATGGTTGAAGGAGAGATGAGCGAAGTTCAGGAAAAAGACCTTATCGAAGCAATAAATTTTGGACACGATACAATTAAAAAGCAATGCCAGGTTCAGCTTGAATTAGCTGAAATGGTTGAAAAATCTAAAGTGAAAAGAGAATATCCCCAGATTGAACAAGATAAAGAGCTTTTTGAAAAAATGAAAAGTGAACTTTATGATAAACTTTATGATGTTACAAAAAAGGGAATAAAGAATAAATCTGAAAGAAAAAATGCATATAAAGAAGTAAAAGAAGTTTTTGTTGATTCTTTTAATGAAGAAGAACTGGAAGAAAAGCAAAAGTTTATTGATAAATATTTTGATGATTTGCAAAAAACAGCTATCCGCTCCTTTGTTTTAAAAGAGAATAAGCGTTTGGATGGACGTAAACCGGATGAGATTAGACCAGTATGGACTGAAGTAAATTATTTACCTGCTGCTCATGGTTCTGCAATTTTTACAAGAGGAGAAACGCAATCTTTAACAACTGTCACTCTTGGAACAAAACTTGATGAGCAAGTTGTTGATGGAGCTGTTGTAGAAGGAAAGAGCAAGTTTTTGTTGCACTATAATTTTCCTCCATACTGTACAGGAGAAGTTAAAATGATGCGAGGAACAAGTAGAAGAGAAATAGGACACGGAAATCTTGCTTTACGCGCATTAAAACCTGTTATGCCTGAAGAGGAAGATAATCCTTACACAATAAGAGTTGTATCTGATGTACTTGAATCTAACGGCTCTTCATCAATGGCTACTGTTTGTGCAGGAACTATGGCTCTTATGGATGCAGGAGTTAAAATATCTAAACCCGTTTCAGGTATTGCTATGGGACTTATTGCAGGCGAAGAATCAAATAATTATGCAATACTTTCTGATATACTAGGTGATGAAGATGCTCTTGGAGATATGGATTTTAAAGTTACAGGTACAGAAGATGGTATAACGGCTTGTCAAATGGATATAAAAGTTGACGGGTTAAGTTATGATCTTATGCAAAAAGCTCTTGAACAAGCTAAAGAAGGAAGATTACATATCTTAAAAGAAATGGTTAAGCCTTTATCTAAACCTAGAGAAGATCTTAAACCATTTGTACCTAGAATAGTTAAACTAACTATACCTAAGGAATTTATCGGAGCAATTATCGGACCTGGCGGAAAAGTAATTCAAGAAATGCAAAAAGAAAGTGGTAGCACTATTGTTGTTGAAGAAGTAGGAGAATATGGTGTAGTTGATATAGTCTCTGAGAATAAAGAATCAATAGATTGGGTTGTAAACAAGATTAAAGGAATTACTACAGTACCTGAAATAGGGGAGGTTTACAAAGGAATTATTAAAAGCATTGTTGCATTTGGTATGTTTGTTGAAATACTGCCGGGAAAAGAAGGGCTGGTTCATATTTCTGAAATAGAGTGGAGAAGACTTGAAAAAGTTGAAGATAGTGGCTTAAAAGTAGGTGATGAAATTGAAGTTAAGTTGTTGAATATTGATGACAAAACAGGAAAATTGAAGCTTTCAAGAAAAGCTCTTCTTCCAAAGCCTGATCAATCAAAAAATAGATAAGGTTTTTTGGCGAATATTTTTAGTTAATTTTTTTTAGTATAGATTAGTTATCAATTACGTTGACCGTGAAAATAATGATTGCACCATCGCTTCTTTCAGCTAATTTTCTCAAGCTTGAGGATGAGATAAATATGATAAATAAAAGCAAGGCTGATCTTTTTCACCTTGATATAATGGATGGAAAGTTTGTACCCAACATAACTTTCGGCTTTGGAATAATCAAACAAATAAAAAAGGTAGCAAATAAACCGTTAGATGTTCATTTAATGATAGATGAACCAGATAGATATTTGAGCGAATTTAAAGAAGCAGGCGCTGACTATCTTTCTGTTCATTATGAAACCTGCAGTCATCTTCATAGAACAATTTTTGCAATTAAAGAATTAGGAATGAAAGCAGGGGTAGTTTTGAACCCTCATAATCCCGTTGAGTTATTGTATGAGATTGTTGATGATGTTGACTTTTTTTTGTTAATGAGTGTAAACCCGGGTTTCGGAGGACAAAAATTCATCCCTCGTACAATAGAAAAAATTAGTAAATTACGAAACAAGATAGAACAAAATAATTCAAAAGCTCTTATTGAAGTTGATGGTGGTGTTGGTTTAAATAATGCTTCTCAACTTGCCGATGCAGGAGCCGATATTTTGGTTGCTGGTAACAGCATTTTCGGGTCTGATAATCCATTAGATACTATTTCTAAACTCAAAGAGATAATAAAATAATTTTTTATAAAGATTAAATTTATTATTAAAAGAAAGGATCTTGTTTTTTCTTTTTAGTATCCTTAATTTTTGATTTAAAAAGATACTTATAATGTTCTTTATACTTCCATAATAAGTATATGTGAGCAACCATCATTACAATGCTTAATGGTGCACTCCCAGGATTTAGAAAAATATTGAAAAGAAAAATATTCAGGTTTACAGGCATTAAAACAACCAAAGCAAAAGGTACATAAATACTAAATACAAGGAAAAAGCCCATAGAAGCTTCAACAATTCTTAAAAAAGGCAAAAAATATACTGCATTATTTAACCCTTTCATAAATTTTTGAGCAGCTTCGCCTTCTAAAGTTTGGAGTGGCCCCATAAAATCAAAAAGACCATTTAATCCAAATAATAAAAAAACACCACCCAACATAAATCTGGAAATGTTTGTAATGAATTTTTCAGTCATGATTGATATGCTATTTTTTAATTAAAGACAAAAACACCCGATTAAACCCGGGTGTTTTTGTTTATGATTTTACTTATTAACTTCCTAATGTTGCTACCATAATAGCTTTAATTGTATGAAGTCGGTTTTCTGCCTGATCAAAAACAATTGAATGCTCTGACTCGAAAACATCTTCAGTAACCTCCATACCATCAAGTCCGAATTTTTGGAATATCTCTTCGCCTACAGTAGTTTCACGATTATGAAATGCCGGTAAGCAGTGCAAAAATTTAACTTTTGAATTGCCGGTTTTTTTGATAACGTCCATATTTACCTGATATGGTTTTAGCAATTTTATTCTTTCTTCCCATACTTCATCGGGCTCTCCCATTGAGACCCAAACATCAGTATATATAAAGTCAACGCCTTTTACTGCTTCATCAACATTGTCAGTGATAGTGATTTTAGCGCCGGTTTGTTTAGCTATTTCTTTGCATTCAGCAACAAGCTTTTCATTTGGTTGTACAGATTTTGGTGCTGCTGCTCTAAAATCTATTCCCATTTTTGCAGCTCCTACCATAAGTGAATTTCCAACGTTGTTGCGAGCATCACCCATATAGCAAAAAGACATTTTGTTTAATGGTTTATCAGAATGTTCCATCATTGTCAAAAAATCTGCTAATATTTGAGTTGGGTGATATTCATCGGTTAAGCCATTCCAAACAGGTACATTTGAGTACTCTGCCAATTCTTCCACTACAGATTGACCAAACCCTCTGTATTCAATACCATCATACATGCGTCCTAAAACTCTTGCAGTGTCTTTCATAGATTCTTTATGACCTATTTGGCTACCTGAAGGTCCAAGATATGAAACTTGAGCCCCTTGATCAAATGCTGCTGTTTCAAAAGCACAGCGAGTACGTGTTGATGATTTTTCAAAAATCAGAGCAATGTTTTTGCCTTTTAGTTTTTGCTGTTCCGTTCCGGAATATTTTGCTTTTTTAAGATCTAATGATAGGTCAAGCAAAAATTTTATCTCATTTTGGGTAAAGTCTAATAACTTTAAAAAACTTCTGTTTCTTAAATTGAAAGCCATAATGATTTCTCCTTTTATTATAAGTTAAAAAAATTAATTAAGATTATAAAATTTAAAATATTATTGTTCCTTTTTTATTTTTACCTATTTGTGATGCATCAGTAATTTCAGCTTTATTTTTGCTGTTTTCAACAAACTGTATGCATGCTTTTATTTTTGGAGCCATGCTACCTTCAGCAAAATGACCTTCCTCAAGATATTTTTTAGCTTCAGATAATTTTATTTCTTTAAGTTTTTTCTCCTCAGGTGTGTTAAAATTAATACATACATTTGGTACATCAGTGAGTATAATAAACTCATCAGCTTTAATCTTAGAGGCTAGTAAAGATGATGCTAAATCTTTATCAATAACAGCATCGATACCTGAAAACTTTCCATCACTTTCAATATATGCAGGTATCCCACCGCCACCAACGGTAATTACAATGTTTCCATCACGAGCCAATTTTTCAACTGCATGCCAGCTTGGAATATCAGAAGGCTTAGGGGATGGAACTACACGTCTCCAGCCTCGATCTCTTGGATCTTCCTTAAATATCCAGCCGTTATCCTTATTTAACTTGTCAGATTCTTCTTTTGAATAAAAAGGACCTACCGGTTTAGTTGGATTTTTAAAAGCTTCATCATTTTTATCTACTAATACTTGTGTAACTAAAGTTACAATATTTTTTTCTATTCCATGTTCGGATAAAACATTTTGTAACTGCTGTTCTATCATATATCCAATTGAACCTTGCGTTTCCGCAACGCAAAAATCTATAGGTTGTTTTGGAAGGCCATACAAACGCATCCCTGCTTCATGCTGCATTAAAACAGTTCCAACTTGCGGACCATTTCCATGACCAATTACAACATCGTATCCCTTTTTTATTAAATTTACAACTTTATTGCAAGTATCATATATGTTTTTTTCTTGCTCATGTATTGTTCCTGCTTGATCTCCTCTTAGCAATGCATTGCCTCCAAAAGCTATAACTAATAATTTGTTCATTTTGTTTTATGTTTTTAATTTAATCAATACTATTTAATATTAAGTTTTATAAAAACTTAAATAAACTAATATTAAATTTCGAAATAAAAATCGAAAATAAATGTTAAGATATATAATTTAAATCAGGGAACCTTTTTTGATATTGTTTAATTTTATACTCTAAACTTAAATTTAATATCTTTAAGATCCTCATTAGCTTTTACAACTTTGCTTTTTAGATTTTTCTTAAATTCTAAAAGTTTATCATTAATTGATTTATCTGATAAAGCAAGTATTTGTATTGCTAATATCGCTGCGTTACGCGAATTATCAAGTGCAACAGTTGCAACTGGTATTCCTGCTGGCATTTGCAAAATAGATAAAATTGAATCCCAACCATCAATAGAGTTGGAGGATTTAACAGGGACTCCAATTACCGGAAGATGTGTCCCGGCAGCAACTACTCCGGGTAAATGTGCAGCTGCTCCTGCTCCGGCAATTATTACTTTTACCCCTCGCTTATGAGCATTTTCAGTGAAATCCATGACCTTCTCAGGTGTGCGATGTGCTGATAATGCATTTATCTCAAAAGCAATTTCTAACTCTTCAAATAATTTCGCAGCTTCTTCCATCACTTTCCAGTCGGAAGTGCTACCCATAATGATACTAACTTTCGGCTCCATATTTATTTTATTAAATTAATTATTTTGAATTATTATAAGTCAATGTTACATATTATTTCAATTTTGAGCAAAAATAATAATTTAAGTGATATATTAAATATATTGGTGTAATTATTTAATTAAAATTTTGTTAAAATATTATATTAATTAGTTTGTTAGATTCTCAATTATAGGTCAATTCTAAAGTTTACGGAATTAAATTTTGCAGTTATACTACAATTTATTAATTTTGTGTTTTGTTTCAAACAAAAATTATTCTGTTAACATGCTGAAGATTGCAAGCTTTTTATTAATAATCAGTTTAGTCAGTATTTTTATTAATAAGAGAAGATTTGTGTTTGCATTAAACAAATCAATATTTACTGTAGTTTTATACTAAATGCAAATAAATCATTAAATTCTGTTTTGCTTGCTTTGTCGCCCGTCATTACATGTTTTTTCATTTATATAAATAATTTGGGCATAATTCGCTGACAAGTGAAATAGATTTTTATATTTATTTAATATTTTGGTAAGGAAAGTATATAATGAATTTGAATGATATAATAAATAAAAGAATTTTAGTCCTAGATGGTGCAATGGGTACTATGATACAAAAGGAAAACCTCAATGAAGAGGATTTTAGAGGTAGCCATTTTAAAGAACATAATGTACCGTTAAAAGGATTAAATGATTTACTGGTAATTACTCAACCTGATATCATTAAAAATATTCACTCTCAATATCTTGATGCAGGTGCTGATATTATTACAACTAATACCTTTAATGCTAATTATTATAGTTTAAAAGATTATAAATTACATTCAATAGTACATGATATTAATTATCAGGCTGTTAAAATAGCTAAGGATGTAACTTTTCTTTATAATCAAAATGATGATAAACCTCGTTTTGTTGCAGGTACTATCGGTCCTACTGCAAAAACAGCCTCTATATCTCCTGATATTGAGAATCCTGAATATAGAGATGTTTCTTTTGATGAATTAGTAGAAGTATATTATTGCCAGGCAAAAGCAATGGTTAAAGCAGGGGTTGATATTTTATTGGTTGAGACTGTTTTTGATACATTGAATGCTAAAGCAGCTTTATATGCTATTAATAGAATTTTAAAAGGATCAGATAGAGAAATTCCTGTCATGGTTTCTGCTACTATTGATGAAAGCGGTAGAAATTTGTCAGGACAAACCGTAGAGGCTTTTTATAATTCAATGCTTCCGTTTTCTTTGTTTTCAATTGGTTTAAATTGTTCTTTTGGTGCTGATAAGATGTTGCCATACCTTGAAAGATTATCTGTCAAAGCAAATATTAATGTTACAGCGCATCCTAATGCCGGATTCCCAAATGAAATGGGAGAATATGATCAAAAGCCCGCCGAAATGGCAGAGATGATTGAAGTTTTTTGCAAAAATGGGCTTGTTAATATTGTAGGAGGATGTTGTGGTAGCAAACCCGAACATATAAATGAGATAGCTGAGATATCTAAAAAATATTCACCTCGCAGGATTGTTAAAAATCCTCAAACAATGAGATTAAGCGGTCTGCAGTCGCTTGGAATTAAAAATAAAACCGGATTAATAAAAATATCTGAAAAAACTAATGTAAACGGCTCGAAAAAATTTGCTGACCTGATTAAAAATAAAAACTTTGCTGATGCTCTTGAAATAGCAAGAAATCAAATTCAGGAAGGAGCATACATGATAAATGTCAATCTTGATGATAGCTTGATTGATGCCAAAAAAAATATGCAAATCTTTTTGAATTATATTGCTGCCGAACCTGATATAGCAAATGTTCCTGTAATGATTGATTCTTCAGATTTTGAAGTTATTAGGAGTGGACTTAAATGCCTGCAAGGACGTAGCGTAGTTAATTATATTAGTTTGAAAGATGGAGAAGAATCATTTAAACAAAAAGCCAGAGAAATTAAAGAACTTGGTGCTGCGGTTATGGTAATGGCATTTGATGAAAAAGGTCAGGCAGATACTTTTGAAAGAAAAATTGAAATTTGTAAGCGAGCTTATAATATATTAACAAACGAGATTAAATTTGACCCTGAGGATATTATTTTTGATACTAATGTGCTAACTATCGGAACAGGAATAGAAAAGCATAATAGTTATGCAGTTGATTTTATAAACTCGGTTAAATGGATAAAGAATAATTTGCCTCATGCAAAAGTTAATGCAGGAGTAAGCAATATCTCTTTTGCTTTTAGAGGTAATGAGTATTTGAGAAATATAATAAACTCTGTTTTTTTACATTACTGTGAAAAACAAGGTCTTGATTTTGCTATTGTTGACCCATCAAAAATTATTGAATACGAAAAAATTCCTAAGGAATATAGGAGACCTGTTGAAGACTTAATACTTAATAGACGAAGAGACGCCACTGAAAAAGTTATAGATTTATCAAATAAATCAGCAAAACATACGAAAAAAGATATTCAGCTAGAAGAATGGAGAACAAGTTCTTCTCGAGAAAAAATTGTTTATGCTTTATGTAATGGTAAAAGTAAATATCTTGAAAAAGATATAATGGAATACAAGAAGGAAAATAAATGTGATTCTATAGATATTATTCAAGGTCCTTTAATGGAAGGAATGGATGAGGTTGGGAAACTTTTTAGTTCCGGTAAAATGTTCTTGCCGCAGGTTATTAAAAGTGCAAGAATTATGAATAAGGCAGTAAAAATATTAATGCCTGATATTGAAAAAGAAAGTAAAGAATTAAAATCCAATATCAAAAAAAACAAAACAAAGGTTTTGCTTGCTACAGTGGAGGGTGATGTTCATGATATTGGAAAAAATATTGTTTCTCTTATTCTTAGGTGTAATAACTATGAAGTTATTGATTTGGGTGTAATGGTATCAAACAAAAAGATTGTTGATATTGTTGAAAAAGAAAAACCTGATATAATAGGCTTAAGTGGCTTAATATCTCCTTCACTTGATAAGATGTTAGAAGTAGTAAAGAGATTGGAAAATAAAAAAATTAAAATTCCTGTGTTGGTTGGTGGTGCTGCAACATCTGAATTACATACGGCAGTAAAAATAGCACCTCATTATAGTGGTGTAGTGGTACATTCGATAGATGCTATGAGTGGCATTACAATAACTAATAAACTAATGGAAGATGATTGTGAAAATACTGTTTTAAATATTAAAAATAAACAAGAAAAATTACGCAAAGAATATAGTTTAAAGAGGCGTGGAATAAAGTTTCTGTCAATCGAAGAAGCGCGTAAGAGAAGATACAAATATAAAAAATCCAAGACTGTAAAACCAAAGCTTTTGGGAACAAAGATGTTTGATAGATTTGAGATAAAAGAGCTTGAGAATTATATAGATTGGACGCCTTTTTTCAATGGATGGGGGCTTAAAGGAAAATATCCTGAAATTTTTGAAAAAGAACGTGTTGGAAGTGAAGCTGAGAGATTATTTAAAGAGGCTCATGAAATGCTTGAAGAAATAAAAGTAAGCAAAATTATAAAACCAAAAGGTATAATTGGCATTTTTCCTGCAAATTCTAAAGATGATGATGTTTTAATATTCAAAAATGATAACAGAAAAGATGTGATAGCTAAAATACCTATGTTACGACAACAATACGTAAAAGATAATTCCGGTTATTCACTGTCTTTAGCTGATTTTATAGCCCCTTTTGATTCAGGTATGAAAGATTATTTAGGTGGATTTGCAGCTACTGCAGGCATAGGTATAGATGACCATTTGAGCTATTATAAAGAAAATGGAGATAGTTATAAGAGTATAATGTTTCGTTTGATTACTGACAGACTTGTTGAAGCTACCGCAGAAATTATGCATGAAAAGGTTAGAAAAAAATATTGGGGTTATGACCCTAAAGAAAACCTGAGCCCTGAGGAAGTTATTAAAGGTAAATTCAAAGGTATAAGACCGGCTGTTGGTTATCCGTCATGCCCCGATCATAGCTTAAAAAAACATCTTTTTGATTTGATGGATGTAGAACATAAAATTGGAATTTCATTAACAGATATATATGCCATGAAGCCTGCAAGCTCAGTGTCAGGATTTTATTTTGCCAATGATGCTTCAAAATATTTCGGTGTTGGTAAAATTGGAAAAGACCAAGTAAACGACTATGCAAAACGTATAGGTGAAGATTTAGAAAAAGCAGAAAAATGGTTGTATTTTGCAATGGATGATAAATAAAAATTAGTATTAATAAAAAATATAATTAATTAAAAAAATAAAGTATTTATGAAGATTTCAGAAATTTTTAAAAAACAAAAAAGAACATATTCATTTGAATTTTTTCCACCTAGTGATTATTTAACAGCTGTAAAATTTGGTATTAATGCAGGTCAGTTAATGAAACTTTCTCCTTCATTTGTTTCAATTACATATGGTGCAGGAGGTTGCACTCAAACAAATACATTTGACTTGGTTGATTTATTTCACAATGACCTGGGTTTTACTTGCATGGCTCATTATACTTGTGTTAATGCTACAAAAGAGAAAATCGCATACGATATGAGAGTCCTTCAGGATATGGGAATTGAAAACTTAATGCTTTTAAGAGGCGATAAGCCTAAAAACGAACCATTGCTTTCTCCTAATCCTGACGGATTTAATTATGCCAGCGACCTTATTAAATTTGTCAAAGAACAATATGACTTTTGTATTGGTGCAGGAGCATATCCTGAAAAACATATAGAAGCTCCTTCAATGGAAAAAGATATTGAAAATCTTAAAATTAAAGTAGATGCAGGAGCAGAATTTCTTATTACTCAAATGTTTTTTAATAATAAATATTATTGGGAGTTTGTAAACAAAGTTGAGCAAGAGGGTATAAAGTGTCGCGTAATACCCGGCATAATACCTATAACAAACTATAAACAAATTAAAAGATTTGCAGAAATGACCGGCGCAACTTTTCCTTTTAGCTATCTCAAGAGGTTTGAGCCACATAAAGATAAACCAAAAGAAGTTGCTAAAATTGGATTAGAATTAGCACTTGAGCAAGCTACTGATTTATTAGAAAATGATGCCCCGGGAATTCATTTTTATACATTAAACAGGTGTATGGCTGCAATTAAACTTTATGAATCATTATCTCAAGACTTTAAAGATGTTAAAAAACTTTATGAAAAAAGTCTAAGTCCCCATATACCATCACCTTAAATATTTTTGTAATTGCTTATAATTAAGGCATTAACAAGACTCATATTGTTAAAAATTGTTAAAAAACTTGTTTGCTTGTATAGTTGAGCAATTTGTCTTTTATTAATAGTTATGTATATTTGTAAAATTAAAAAATGATTTGTCACAAACGGCAGTTTTTTCATAGCAATTATAAAAGCTGATTGATTAAAGTGGGGTATAAAATATTTGTGGATTAATTTTTTACAGCTTTTTGTTAATATGAATATTAGCCGGGATGTTAAAACAGGACTTTTAGTCAAGCCTTGCAGAATATTCAGATCTGCATAAATATACCTCATGCATCCCAAATGTTCTTAATTAATATTTTTAGAACATTAAAAAATGGAAGCTAATTTAAAATGATTTAACAATTTTTGAAGGATTAAAGTATAGGTTTATTTATTATGATGTAACTATTATAATGGATAAAATTTTAATATTTATTATATAAAATAAGTTAAACTTAAACTATTAGAAACGCTTATATATTTAATTATAAACTAAAATAAATTTTTATAATATGGATTTAAGTAAGATTACGGAAACATTAATTTCAGGAAAATCTGATGAATTGAAAAAATTAGTTGAAGAAGCAATTAATAATGACGTAAAACCTGCAGATATACTTAATCAAGGTTTATTGACCGGTATGGATGCCGTTGGTCAAAAATGGAAAGCAGGAGAAATGTTTATGCCTGAAGTTTTACGTTGTGCTAAAGCAATGAGTAGCTCTATGGATGTACTTAGACCTATGTTGAAAGATGATGATATAGGTAATGCCGGAACAATGATTATAGGTACTGTTGCAGGTGATTTGCATGATATAGGTAAAGATTTGGCTGCTATGATGTTTGAAGGTGCAGGATATAAGGTTATTAATATAGGCATTGATCAATCTAATGAAAATTTTGTCAATGCTGTTAAAGAGCATAAACCAAACTTACTTGGGATGTCTGCTCTTCTTACTACTACAATGCCTAGAATGGGAGAAGTTATTAATTCCCTTAAAGAAGCAGGTATTCGAGACCAAGTTACTGTTATAATAGGAGGTGCTCCTGTTACTGAAGAATTTGCTGATGAAATTGGTGCTGATCTTTATGCTCCTAATGCAGGGACTGCCGTTGAAATCACAAATGAATACTTGCAAAATAAATAAACATATATTTTATTTCTAACTAAATTTATTCTATTATTTTGAGATATTTTTTATCGCAAAATAGTTCAATTATGGTTTGTATAATAAATAAATTAGAAATTATATAAAACATATGTCATTAAATGAATATATGATTAATAATCAATATGATAGTAAAAATTACATCATATTAAAAAAATATATAAATATTAAGAATTAAATTTTTATTCAGATGAAAATAAATCAAAAGATAAATAAATCTACAAAATTTAAAGTTCTGTCAGATGATCAAATTGAAATGATATACTATGCAGCGTTAGAAGTGCTTGAAAGAACAGGAGGTAATGTTTATCACGATGGAGCTATAGAACTTTTTAAAAATAGTCAGGCTGTAGTTAGAGGAAATAATGTTCGTATTCCTTCTTTTATGGTTGAGGAGGCGCTTAATTATTATCCAAGCAAAATTACACTTGCAGGAAGAAATAAAAAACGTTCACTTCATATTCAAAAAGATACAGTTGCTTTTGGAACAGGCTCTGATTTACCTTTTACCTATGATAGAAAAACCGGAGAAAGAAGGAGGACAACTTATAAAGATGTAAATAATGCTGCTAAATTAGTGGATGCATTATCAAATTATGATTTTTTAATGTCTCATGGAATTGTTAGTGATGCTCCTAATCCGCAAACATACGACAGACACCAGTTTATGGCTATGCTTGAACAATGTACTAAGCCAATGGTTTTAACAAGTGTTGATGGGGAGGGGCTGGAAGATCTTTGGAAAATGGGATGTCTTATTCAAGGTGGAGAAGAAGAGTTCAAGCTTAATCCTCTTTTTGTTGCTTATATTGAACCCATATCTCCTTTAAAAAATGATCGTACAGCAGTTGAAAAATTACTTTTTGCTGCTGAAAAAAAACTGCCTGCAATGTACACTCCTTGCCCAAGCGCAGGAGCAACTGCTCCGGCAACAATAGCAGGAATGCTTGTACAGTCATTATCTGAAACATTATTGGCTATAGTTTTATGCCATCTTAAAAACCCGGGGACACCCCTTATTATGGGTGGAGTTACAACAGTCCTAGATATGAAAAAATCAACATATTCTTATGGCGCTCCCGAACTTTCATTAGCTTCAGCAGCTAATACTGATATATCCAAATGGCTGAATTTACCAATGTTTTCAACTGGAGGTTGTACAGATTCTAAAATACTTGATGAACAAGCCGCTGCAGAACAAATGATGAATTTGTTTTATTCCTATTTATCAGGGGCTAACCTTATTCATGATGTAGGATATATAGACCATGGAACTAATGCTTCTCTCGAAAGCTTAGTCTTAAACCAGGAAATGATGGGAATGGTTAAGCAATTTGGTAAAGGAATTAATACCGACGATGATTATCTTGCACTTGATTTAATTGAAAAAGTCGGGCCTAGTGGAGAGTATGTAACTACAGAGCATACATTTGAGCATTGGAAAGAATGGTTCTTACCTGAATTACAGGATAGAAGTGATTATGAAACATGGAAAAATAATGGGTCTAAAACTATGCTTGACAGAGTTAAAGAAAAAACGCAAGACCTTTTAGATAACTATGAAACTGAACCTATGGATGAAAAACTTCAAAAAGAATTGAAAGATGTAATAAAAAGCGCTGATGAAAGACATTCGTAGGTCTTATTAATTATTTAAATGAAATGAGTTTATTAATAAAAGGAAAAAATATAAGAACATGATAAATAGAACAAACTATACGGTACAGCAAAGTCCTCATTTTGAAATATTATCTGAAAATCAGAAAGAGAGGATTTTTAACGGAATGATGCGTACTCTTCAATATACAGGTGCTCATGTACACCATGAAAAAGCAAGAGAATTGTTTAAAAAGGCAGGTTGTAAAGTTGATGGAGTTACTGTTTATTTTCCTCCTCAAGTTATTTTAAATGCTTTATCAACTGTGCCGGCTGTTACAGAAATATTTCCCTGGGATGGAGATGATTCCAAAAGAATAATTATAGAAAAGAAAAGAAGTTATTTTGGTCCCGGACCTACACCGCCCAATTTTATTGATACGGAAACTCTTGAACGCAGAAAATATCTTAGAAAAGATGCTTCTTTAGTAGCAAGGGTCTGTGATGCACTGCCAAATATTGGATATGTTCAGTCATTGGGTTCTATAAGTGATGTAACTAATGGTCTTGCTGATGTATATGAATTTGCTGACATGGTTAGAAATACTACAACTCCTATTATGAGTTGGTCATTTACAAGAGAAGGGTGTCATGATATTCATAGAATGGGAATTGCCATGGCAGGAGGAGAAGAAGAATTTAAGCAAAGACCGAACTATGTATTTTATGGTGAGCCAATTTCTCCTTTAGTTAGTGATTTTCACGCTATAGATAAATGTATATATTGTGCTGAACATAGAATACCTCAGGTATATAGTCCTTGTGCTATTGGAGGAGGAACAGTCCCTGCATCTCATGCAGGGCAGCTTGTAGTTGCTTTGTCTGAATCTATGGTAGGTGTAATTGCTTCACAGTTAATAAATCCCGGTACATGCGTCATTATTGGCGGAGTGCAATCAATTTTGGATATGAGATACTCTGTTTATTCTTATGGAGCACCGGAATTAAGCTTGTTAAGTGCAGCACTAACAGAAATGGTTCATTATTGTAATCTGCCAATGTATTCTACAGCAGGATGTACAGATACTAAGAAAATGGACATGCAGTCTGCTATGGAAGCAAGTTTATCAATTAATGCAGCCATGATGAGTGGAGCAAATTTTGTTCATGACTGTGGTTATACAGAATCAGGTTTAACAGGTGATATTTTTCAAACTGTTATGGATGATGAAATAATTGGAATGGCAAGAATTATTGAAAAAGGTGTTGAGGTTAATGAAAAGACGTTGGCAATTGATCAAATTAATAACGTTGGTCCCGGTGGGCATTACCTTTATGAAGAACATACAATGAATCATTTTAAAGATAATTGGATGCCTTCTCTTATGGATAGAAATAGTTATGAAGACTGGGTAGAGCAGGGAAGTAAAACGATGAAAGACAGAATAATAGAAAAAACAAGAGATTTGATTGAAAATTATGAAGGTCCTCGTAATAAAGTCCCTGAAAAAGCCGACAATGAAATAGAAAAGATACTTCAGGAAGCTGAAGAAAGACAAAAAAAAGAAAAAAAATAATACCTTAAATTATTGTTTTTGAAATTTTAATAACTTGCAATGAGACGTTATATGATAGGCGTAAATACGGGAGGAACATACACTGATGGTGTGTTGTTGGATTATGTATCTCGTAAAGTAATCTCAGCTGCAAAGTCTCTTACTACAAGAAATGACTTAAAAATTGGAGTTATTAAAGTTTTAAAAAAACTAAATATTGAACCCGAGCATAATATTAAACTTGTCGGAATATCCAGTACTTTAGCTACAAACACTGTGGCTGAAGGTAAAGCTAGAAAAGTTGGCTTAATATTAATTGGTTACGATAAAAAGTTAATTGATAATTATGATTTGTCAGGGAAACTGCATTCTGATAATATCGCTTTTATAAAAGGCGGGCATAATGCTCAAGGGGATGAATTAGAGCAGTTAGACAAAGAAAGTATAAAAAAGTGGGTTTCTGATAACCATAATGAGATTGAAGCAATTGCCGTATCAAGTTATTTCAGTCCGTTAAACCCGGAACATGAAGAGGAGGCTTTCAAGATTATAAATAAACTTACTTCTTTACCTGTTGTCTTAGCAAGTCAGCTATCTACTAAGCTTGATTCTATCAAAAGAGCTGCTACTGCGTCCATTAATGCTTCTTTAGTGCCGGTAATGCAGGATTTTATCGAAGCTGTAAGATTTTCTTTAAAAGAATTAGATATTATTGCTCCGCTAATGATAGTTAGGGGTGATGGAACTTTAATGCCATCACCCGAAGCAGTTAAAAAACCTGTCGAAACTATAATGTCAGGTCCGGCTGCCAGTGCTATTGGTGGAAGATTTCTCTCCGGAAGAGGAAATGCTTTAGTGGTTGATATTGGAAGCACAACTACTGACATGGCAATGGTTAATAACTCCAGAGTAATGGTGTCAGAAAAAGGCGCAAAAGTTGGTAATTATCAAACCGCCGTTGAAGCAGGAAAAATTAGAACTATAAGCTTAGGTTGTGATAGCCG
>PWLF01000185.1 GCA_003559475.1 Bacteroidales bacterium | reverse complement strand
ATAGAAAAGTTTAAGATTCATGAATGTTAAAAAACTTTTTTATTATAAATGTTATTTTTTTCTTGCTACAAATATTATTTTTCTACTGCTTTGTAAGTATTTGAGTAATAGTGTTGTTACGCTAAGTTACGCTAAGAGGCGCAGAGGTGCGCTAAGAATTTCCTTTGAGAAAGCTCTTACTGTATCTCTTCCTAAAATGGTAATAGTAAATACAGATTAATAATAAATAACTTACAATAACTTTACACTTTGTTTTTTAATCCTAAAACTGATTTACAATAATAAGGTATTTTTATAATCAAAATTTCACCTTTTCTTTTTTTCTTTAGTTAATTTTTTAATGTTGTCTTCCAATGATTTCATATCTTTAGCATCATTGACTTGTATTTGTTTCTGCCTGTATTTTTCAAATTCGGATTCTGCCAGTTCTTTTGCTATTTCTGCTGATATTTTTCCGGCATTGTCTAATATTTCGCGGTCGTTCAAAGTTAAAAAATCGTGCAGTTTTTTTATCCAATCTGCCATATACATGGGTCTCCGTTTACGTGCTTGCAATTCAGCAAAGGATAGGTATTGGTCAACAATGAGGTTTAGTTCCTTTAGTTCGTCTTCGCTGAGATAATTCTTTGCAATCGTGACATCAGTTTTTCTTATTTTGCCCTGTGGAGAATTTTTCCATGATGTTAGACCCATGTTTTTTTTGTCAGCATTTGTTCTATTGTAAATAATCTCTGCTGCGGTATTCTTATGAATAGCCCAATGCATCATATTTTGCACTTTCTTAAAAAAGTCGATGCTTATTGGGTTGTCTTTATCATAATCATAGGCAGTTGCATAAATATCTTTAATTTTCGCATAAAATATTTTCTCTGAGCTCCGTATATCTCGTATTCTCTCGAAAAGCTCTTCAAAATATTGATTTTTTAATCCGGTTTCTTTCAATTGCTCATCATTCAGCAAAAAACCTTTTATAATATACTCTTTAAGTTGTTGTGTTGCCCATATACGAAACTGCGTACCTCTGTGTGACTTAACGCGATAACCCACTGAAATAATTACATCAAGGTTATAATAAGGAACCGCCCTTTTTACCTGCCTACTACCTTCTTTTTGAACTGTCAAGTATTCCTTGACAGTTGAATTTTCTTCTAATTCGCCTTCGGCATAAATATTTTTAATATGCAAGCTTATATTTTGCTTTGTGGTCTGAAAAAGCTCTGTCATTTGCTTTTGCGAAAGCCATACGGTTTCATTTTCCAACCTGACTTCAATCTTAGAATTACCATCTTCGGTAGAATAAAATAATAATTCTGATGATGTATTTTTATCTGCCATTGGCTTAATCTATTTTAAATCCGGACTTGGGACTATTTGTTTTTCCAAAATGTTTATCACATACAATATTCAACAATCAAAAGCGACGTTATTAATCACAAAGTTAGAAAAAATATTTAAGGGTGTATTATAATTGAGTTTTTTCTTAGCACCTTAGCTTAATAGTATTGTTACGCTAAGATTCGCTAAGAGGCGCAGAGATTCCGTGTTAAATTAAAAAGTTTTATTCGGAAGTTATAAAAAACTCCCTGCCTCTGAAAGACAGGGAGTTTTAAATATCATGATTTATGGTAATAACAGCAAAATAAAAAGCTATGCAAAACATCTTAATTAAAGAGTAATAATGAATAAAGAACGAGTTAAATTATGCAAACAAAAAATTACTATCTCTTTAATTTAAGACATTTTAGCATAGCTGAATATTTTATATGTATATCAAAACCCAAATTCAATTAAGCGAATAATCAATTATCATAAATGCCAAATTTAATATTTGATAAATACCATCGCTATCAAAATTTTATCTTGCTTCTAAAAATGTTGCAATAAAATTATATCCATAATGTCATTGCAACACTGTTTTATTTTTTTATTTAATTTGTCTCGAAATATCTAATACAGCGAACTCTATTGCTGTCTCTTTTTTCCAAACTAAACGCAATAGTGCCTCCATGCCCTGATACTACTCTTGCATCCGATAATGATGGATTTGCGGTCTCTGTTGATGTCCAATAAAATGTATTTTGAAAATTCCCAAAGTGAGGATGTAGTTTCACTATAGCAAACATATCCCCGCTGTTTGGCAACATCCAGTCGCTATGTCCGCCTTCAACAAGGTCATCACAAAGTTTTGCAGCAACTGTGCCATCACTATCACTCCAACAACCGCAATCAGTACTTCCTGCTTCCTCATCTTCATAATAATTATCACAATCAAAATTATTTCCATCATCATGAAAAGCGACTATTGCATCAGTATTAAGATTACTTTCGCCAACATCTATTCCTTCTGCGTCACCCCCAACTGCATGGTCTAAACTTGCACAACCCCATTGATGCCCTGACGACTGGTCGTTTGTAGCAACAATAATCCCATGGCACTCGCCTACTTCATATCCTGTATCTCCATCTTCAAAGAAGTAGGCAATAATTCCACCTTCATGTTCATTGCCAAGACAAAATCCGTTACAACATTCTATTCTTAAAGATATAATATTAGAAGCATCCGACTGTCCGCAATCATTTACTGCAAACACTCTGTAATAATACTCAGTATGATTATCTAATCCGGTTACAGTAAAATCAGTATTCGTTCCAACATTTTCTTTTTCCAAGACATAATCTGAGAAATCTTCATTTTCAGACACATCAAGAAGATAATGAGTAACTGCAGGGTCGGCTGTTACAGCATTCCAATTTGCAGTAAACCTATCTTCTTCAATATCAGTTACATCAGTTGTAACGGGAGCCTCAGGCACAAGGCAAGGTGTTGACCCGGAAGAATCCTTGATGCACCTTATAACACCTCCATTCGCACGTCTTACACTTCCAAATCCTGCTTTTCCCCCGTCTAAAGTGCTAATATAGAATTCACGCGAAAAGTTTCCGCTCTCTGTACTTGTCCAGTAAGTACTAACTGTACCCGGTATTAAAATATTACCTTCATAATAACGAAATCCGGGAACACTAAATCTAAGGTCAGAATCGAAAGCACCGTCAGGATCATCGCTAATCCAGGTTTCTCTTTCAGCTTGATATTCTTCTTCTGTAGGAACACGCCAACCATCAGGGCAAGGGTCATTTATACCTCCATCTCCTTGCCACAAATTTGAATTAGGAGTTGCCCGCCAATCAGCATTATCATAAATATATT
>PWLF01000229.1 GCA_003559475.1 Bacteroidales bacterium | reverse complement strand
GTTTGGAATAAATTAAATAAAATAAATAAAAATGTTTGAAAGTTTAACAGAACGTTTTGAAAAATCCTTTAAACTTCTAAAAGGACAAGGTTATATAACTGAAGTAAATATTGCAGAAACTTTGAAGGATGTTCGCAGAGCACTTTTGGATGCGGATGTTAATTATAAAATAGCTAAGAGTTTTACCGATTCGGTAAAGGAAAAAGCTCTTGGTAGAGATGTGTTAACAGCCGTGTCTCCGGGGCAATTAATGGTGAAAATTGTTCATGAAGAGCTAACAGAACTTATGGGTTCTGAAAATGAAGAAATAAATCTGAAAGGGAATCCTGCAATTATATTGGTTGCAGGATTACAAGGTAGCGGTAAGACAACTTTTTCTGCAAAGCTTGCGAATTTTTTAAAAAATAAGAAAAATAAAAAAGCTTTATTGGTTGCAGGTGACGTATATAGACCTGCTGCAATTGATCAGTTGAATGTTTTGGGAGAACAAATTGATGTTGAAGTTTATTCAGATAAAGAAACAAAAAAACCTGTAGATATTGCAAAAAAAGCCGTGAAACATGCCCGTGAAATGGGCCACGAGGTTGTAGTTGTTGATACAGCAGGACGCTTGGCTATTGACCAAGAAATGATGGATGAGATATCAGCATTAAAAAAAGCATTGAATCCGCAAGAAACACTTTTTGTTGTTGATGCAATGACCGGACAGGATGCCGTTAAAACAGCAAAAGCTTTTAATGATAGACTCGATTATGAAGGCGTTGTATTAACTAAAATGGATGGTGATACTAGAGGTGGAGCAGCCTTGAGTATTAAATCTGTTGTTAATAAACCTATTAAATTTGTCGGTGTTGGTGAAAAAGTTGATGCCCTAGATGTCTTTCATCCTGAGAGAATGGCCAACAGAATCCTGGATATGGGAGACATTGTCTCTTTAGTTGAAAAAGCACAAGAGCAATTTGACGAAGAAGAAGCAAGATCAATGCAAAAGAAAATTGCAAAAGATCAGTTTAACTTTAATGATTTCTTGAAGCAACTGCAACAAATTAAGAAAATGGGGAATATGAAAGACCTGGCTGGAATGATCCCCGGAATGGGAAAAGCAATGAAAAATGTCGACCTCGAAGAAGATTCATTTAAAGGGATAGAAGCAATTATTCATTCTATGACAGCAAAAGAAAGAGAAAATCCTCAAATTATTGATGGTAGCAGACGCAAAAGAATTGCTAAAGGAAGTGGTACATCTATAACGGAAGTCAACAGACTTATAAAGCAATTTTCTGAAACAAGAAAAATGATGAAATCTTTAAAAGGAGGAAAATCTAAAATGATGAATATGATGAAAGGGTTGAGATAATAATTGTAAATTTTCAATATTAATTAAAAACATAAAATCTTAGAAAAATAATGAAATTAATAGATGGCAAAAGAGTTTCATCTCAGATTAGACAGGAAATTAGTCTTGAAGTAAAGAAAATTGTTGAAGAAGAGGAAAAACCTCCTCATTTAGCAGCTATACTTGTAGGTGATGACCCGGCAAGTGAAACGTACGTTAACAATAAAGCTAAAGCTTGTAAAGAAATAGGATTTGAATCATCAAACTACAAACTGCCGGGAGATGTTTCTCAAGAAGAATTACTTGAAACAATCGATTTTATTAATAATGATGATGAAATTGATGGAGTTATTGTGCAACTGCCTTTGCCTGATCATATTGATGAGTATAAAATAATTGAATCTATCAAGCCTGAAAAAGATGTTGATGGATTTCACCCTATAAATGTAGGGAGAATGAGCATAGGTTTGCCTGCTTATATTTCAGCTACTCCTTTTGGAATTATTGAACTGTTAAAGCGTTATGAAATTGAGACGAAAGGAAAGAACTGTGTTGTTTTAGGTAGAAGCAATATTGTCGGCAGACCAATTAGTGTTTTAATGAACCATAATAGCGAGCCCGGCAATTCAACTGTGACGGTATGTCATAGTAGAACTGAAAATATCAAAGAAATTACAGCAAAAGCGGATATATTGATAGTTGCTATTGGAAAAAAGGAATTCGTTACGGCAGATATGGTTAAGCAAAATGCAGTGGTAATTGATGTGGGAATTCATAGAGTAGCTTCAGTAGAAAAAAAATCAGGGTTTAAATTAGTTGGAGATGTAAAATTTGATGAAGTTAGTAAAAAGGCATCTTATATCACCCCTGTACCAGGAGGAGTAGGCCCCATGACTATAACAGCCTTATTGCATAATACACTTAAAGCAAGAAAAAAAGATATATATAAATAGTCTTTAATTTTTATAATTATTGAGCAAAATAAAAGAAAATAATGAATTGCTTAAAGTAGGCAAAGTTCTACCGGTCATGGAAATGTTTTATTCAATTCAAGGTGAAGGTTATATGACAGGTAAAGCTTCTTGGTTTATAAGAATAGGTGGATGTGATATTGGATGCAAATGGTGTGATGTAAAAGAATCCTGGAATGCGCAGTTCCACAATCTTATAAAAGTGGAAGAAATAATTAATAAAATTAAATATTATAATCCCTCTAAATCGGTAGTTATAACAGGAGGAGAACCACTGATGTATAATTTAGATTATTTATGTCAGATGCTTAAGAATGAAGAAACAAAAATACATCTGGAAACTTCAGGAAGTTATAAACTCTCAGGAACATACGATTGGGTATGTTTGTCTCCAAAAGCCTGTAAAAAACCTAAAGATGAATTATTGTTAATGGCTGATGAATTAAAAATTATTATTGAACAACCTGATGATTTTTTATGGGCTGAAAAAAACAGAAAAAAAGTTAAAGAAAAATGTTTGTTATACCTTCAGCCGGAGTGGAGGAATTCTGAAAAAATGCTTCCTCTTATAATTGAGCATGTTAAAAAAAATCCTAAATGGATGATATCTTTACAATCACATAAATATATGAATATACCATAAACTGCAAAACTGTTAATTTTTAATAGAAAAGCTAAATGCATTTAGATTAAGCAAAAATTATGTTTTTATAAATTCCCTAAAGTATCTTTAATTAAGGGTTTGAGTAGAATAACTCGCAAAATATAAGGTGCATAAAAAAATGTAAAATAACAGCAATTCAGAACAGAAAAATACTTTAGGTTAGATTGGTGATTTTCAGTCATAAAATAAATTTGGAAAAAAATATTTTTCGCACTAATTTAGCAAAATAACCATGGCACCAGC
>PWLF01000149.1 GCA_003559475.1 Bacteroidales bacterium | reverse complement strand
TTTTCCATAATTTTGCCACCTGTTTGCTGACCATTTGTGCCCGAATTTGTTTTCTGGTTCGTTTTCGCATTCTTCTTGAATTCTTTCTATTAACTCTTCAATAGTCATTTCTTTTCCCTCCCTTCTATTTTTAATTTTTTGCCAAGCCTTGCGAAGTGCCAGAGCCAACCTTGCCTGATAGTCACCAACCATTTCCCTTGCCATTTTATGTGCTTCAATCATCAAATTTCTTTTTTGAGTAGTAGTCATTTTTTCTGCCCCCTTTTGTTATCTTGTAATACTATAATAACAGATTTATGTCAATCTGTCAAGGGTTTTTTATAATTATTTTTATTTTTCTACCCCCCATAATCCCTGTCATATCAGCAACCTTAAAAATAGTACAATTTAAAATATTCTGAATATTAATATTGACATAAAAAAAAGCCCCGATTAAGGGGCAATCACCAACTACACACCATTCGGTGCTTCACTGGTTCTCTTTTAGTATAATATATATTTTTTCTTTTGTCAACTTTTTCTAAAAATCAAAGCTAATCCCTGCCTGTAGATGTCTATCAGTTCCTATTCCACCATACAAACTCCATCTGGTAGTCTGCATCTTGATTAATTCATCTGTGATTTCTTCAAATGTATCTATAATTAATATTAATCTATCAGTTTGTACTTTCATGTTTTCGTATAATTCCTGCCATTCTTCTCTATCTTTTTTTTCTGCTTCGTATTTTGCTTGCATTTCCTCTGCTAGTTCAAGTGCTTCCAGTTTATCTTCTCTCTCTTGATAATATAATTTCCGATATTCGATAGTAATTAACATCAAGTCTTTGTAATTTTCTAATAATCCTTCATAAGTTCCAGGTACATTTATATTTATATCCTTAATTTCCTCTGCTGTGGCTGTTAGTGAAAAAAAACAGGGTATTATTATCAATAGTACAAGTAATTTTTTAAGTTTGTCGTTCAATTTTTCTGCTTTTTCTTGCCTGTGTTTATCTCTCTCTTTTAGTTCATTTATTCTTTCTTCAATTTTTTCAATTTCTTTCTCCCGATCATCACTTGATTGTTTTAATTTTTCTGCTCTACCTTCCAGATTATCTATTTCTGTTTCAATTTTAGCTTTTTCTTCTTCCAGCTTTTCTTTTTCCTTGTTATATACATTTGTTCTTTTATATCTGCCTAAAGTGAAAACAACAAGCAGAATTAACCCTATTTTCAAGAGTATTTTCTTAATATGTTCTATCATATTCACCTCCCTATAAAGTCGCTTAAATCCCTCTCTACGGTCAGAAAAACAGCAAAGCCTATTAGCCATTTTAAAGTTGACTCTGTCATTTCATATCTCTGCACAAAAAAACCAACAACAGCTATTATTAGGCAGATTGATGCAATTATATAAGTAATTATAGTTTCTGTATCTCTTGACACAGTTTACTCACCTACTTTTTTCAGGACTTGTTTGAAAGGAAATAATTTCCCAGGGCATCTTTCGTGATGTCTTTCTATTTTTTGTATATCATATACCATTTTCAATATTGTAATCACTTTAATTAATGAATTGATTTGTTTTTCTGGTGGTTTTTCTCTCTCAAAATTACCCGTCAAACATATACCTATATGAGTATGATTTCTACCTTTTGCGTGTGCTCCTTGCTGTGTTATGTTTCTACCAGGTTCAATTTTTCCATTTTTTCTTATTACACAGTGATAACCTATTCCTCGCCATCCCCTTTTTTTATGCCACCTGTCAATTTCTTCTGCTGAAACATCATGTGACAACGAATGATGTATTACTATTCCTGTCCAGTTCATTCTTTTTTCTCCCTCAATTCGTCAATCCTATGATGGGCAGATTTCGCACTTTCTTCTACCACATACATTCGTTCTATTACTCTGTTATGTTTGTCCTGTTTTTCTTCTAATTTGTCAATTTTTTGTGAAATATACTTTAAATGCGTTTTTGCACTACCTAAAACTACACCTATACTCACAACATACACCGATATTTGAAACCAAAATTCAAGAGAAAAATTCACGACATCATCTCCTTAATCAAAAGTTATTAATATTTCGTCTTGTCTAAAAGAAAATCCTGGGTTGTCTCCAGTGTTTATCTCTACTGATTGTACCAATTCACCCTTTATTAATATATTATCGCCAGTTGAATTGTCTGCAAAAAAGAAATGTGTTATTGTACCCCAATTACCAGTTGCTTCAGGAAAATTTATTTGTATGTCGTTATGAGTCTGAGCTTTGTCGTTAGCATTTATTTGAGCATCTGGAAAATTAGTATTGTTGTTAGCGACTTCTACCCTAGCATATCCATCTGCTCCATCTGGTTCATCAACCCCTGTGCCGTCTTCTTGTATTTCTGCTTTTGACAGACCTACATAAATATTTACGGGTCTTGTGTAGTCACCCCCACCCAAAAAATGATCTAATAATTTCACTTCTGTATAATTTGTTAATGCTCCCATATAATCACTCCTTATAATTGTTGTTTTTCTTCAAAAACTGATTAACTATTTTTTTATATTTCCCTTCATGTTTATCATAACAATTTAGAACCAACCTCCACTTACCTTCATGTTTAACAAAGGATTTTATAGGTATTATATTTATTAGCTGGGAATTAATATTTAATAAATTTATTTTCTGCCGAATAGCAGAATTAATATTAAAAGAAGAAGGAGGGGATGGAATTATTTCGGGTGGTGTATATTTAACAATATTTCCATCACTTGTTGCTATACAAGAATCAGGACGAGGATACCATATACCTGTTTCTTGTTCATGCCCTGTTCTAAAAAAAAAGTCATCTTCAAGACTATAACCAACCACTTCTTCTTCTACAAACATATCCCAAGGGTTGTCGCTTGATACACCTTTAATCCACAAAACATTGTTTTTTTTCAATCCCCTTCTTGCGAAAATCTGACCATACCCCTCTTTTTCAGAAGAAGGCAGCTTATTTAATTTTGTAAAACTGTTGTCGCTAGAATCATAAACATATATAACACCATCCCGACCTGTATAATATTTGCTTCCATCAACTGCTATTATATAGTGAGTGTCTTCATCTGGTATAGTTCCTATTATTGAGTGATTTATGATTATATTATTATCTGTATCTATCCAAATTAAATTATTATTATTTATAATCCAATTATCGCGACCTCTTGCCATTTCACCTATAGATGTAAACCCTTCTTCTCCTATTGTGGCATAT
>PWLF01000212.1 GCA_003559475.1 Bacteroidales bacterium | reverse complement strand
TTGACGCATGGATGATATTCGAATTTGGAGAGATGGAAAAGGAATTGTGATGTAAAAAAGATTTTTTATATTTTAAAATTAGAATCTAATATTCACAAATTACAAATAATCTAAAATAAATAATTAACTAAAAATTTATTAAAATGAAAAAATTATTTTATTTACTAATTACAGGGTTAATTTCATTAACCACAGCTAATGCAACACAAAACATTTATGATTTTGTAGTCAAAGATATTTATGGAAGTGAATACGATTTTTCACAATTAGAAGGGAAAAAAGTAATGATTGTCAATACTGCTTCAAAGTGTGGCTTTACTTCACAGTATGCAGAAATGCAAACCTTATATGAGAAATATAAAGAAAAAGATTTTGTAATTGCTGCTTTTCCTGCAAACAATTTTATGAATCAAGAGCCGGGAACTAACGAAGAAATTGCAAATTTTTGCACTAGCGAATTTAATGTCTCATTTCCATTGATGTCTAAAATATCTGTTAAAGGAGACGATATACACCCTGTTTATCAGTGGCTTACAATGAAAAGCAAAAATAATGTCATGGACTCAGAAGTGAAATGGAACTTCCAGAAGTATTTAATTAACAGGGATGGATCATTGCACGGAGTTTTGGGTACAAGAACCAGCCCTATGGATGAATCAATTATTAATTGGATAAAAGCAGACTAATACGATACAAATATCCTTTTTATAAAAAGTTATATTTAATATCTTTTTTGTTCACTCTGCACTTATTAAATCTGAGTTATACACACAAATGCCGGAGTTAATTTTTTTAAAAAAATATTAAAAAAATTGAACTCTTTAGTAACGTTGCTTGTTTAACAAATAAAATTTTTATCTTGCTAATCTGAGTTCAGTCTAAAAAATATAAGGTTTATAACTATTTTAGACTGAACTTAAATCTTAAATAATAATTAAAAAAACGGAGGTATTTTTATGTTAAGAAAAATAAAAGAAAATGTTTTTTCACTAAACACAATTGACTGGAACAGAAGATTATTTGACTCACTTATTCCCTTACCTGACGGCACTAGTTATAATGCATATTTGGTTTGTGGCAGTGAAAAAACTGTGTTATTAGACACGACAGACACTTCAATGGCAGATGAATTATTCGAGAAATTAGAAAATGTTGATAATATTGATTTTATTGTTTCCCATCATACAGAACAAGATCATTCAGGAGCAATACCTCATGTTTTAAAAAAATATCCTAATGCAAAAGTTATATCATCGCCAAAAGCCAAAGAAATGATCACAGAACATTTATCTGTGCCGGAAGATAAAATTATAACCGTTGAAGATGGCGAAGAATTATCTTTAGGAGATAAAACATTAAAATTTATACACTATCCCTGGGTACATTGGCCTGAAACAATGCTAACCTACTTAAAAGAGGACAAAATTCTTTTTCCCTGCGACCTTTTCGGGTCACATTTAGCAACAACCGACATGTATGTAGCTGACGAATGCGAGGTATATGAAGCTGCTAAAAGGTATTATGCGGAAATAATGATGCCGTTTAAAAAATTTATAAAAAAGAATTTTTACAAGATAGACGAACTTGATATAGATATAATAGCTCCAAGCCACGGACCAATGTATGATAAGCCGGAATTTATTATAAACGCATATAAAGACTGGATATCCGATAATGTTAAAAATACTGTTGTAATACCTTACATTTCTATGCATGGCAGTGTTGAAAAAATGGTACAACAACTAGTTACTTCACTTGAAGCAAAAGGAATAAAAGTATATAAATTTGATTTGACTGTAACGGACATTGGCAAATTGGCTATTACCCTCGTTGATGCTGCGACTATAGTGGTTGGAACGCCAACAGTTTTGGGCGAACCGCACCCATTAGTTACTTATGCCGTTAGCATAGCTAATTTACTTAAACCAAAAACAAAATTTGCATCAGTAATGGCTTCTTATGCCTGGGGTGGTAAAGCCATTGAAAAAACTGTTGATAAAATCCCAAATATTAAAGTAGAATTAATAGACCCTATTCTTATTAAAGGATATCCTAAAAAAGATGATTTAGATTCTATTGATAAATTAGCAAACGAAATATATAAAAAACATTCAAGCATTAACTTGATTTAGGTTATTAAAAAGCGTAGTATTACATTCTGATTTTCACATTATATTATTATTTTTGTGTTTTTATAATTAAAATCACACTTAGTTATATCTGTTTTAACAGAATAATACATTGCAACAAGAAGGGCTTGTTGCTTTTTGATTAAATATTTCTAAACAATGAAGTGGTTATATAAAGTTTTCAAAAAAAGGAAAGACCCCTACCCTCTTATTATATCATTTTTTACATTACGTCGTATTGTAGGAATATTGGGTGTTTCTTTGCCTGCAATTCTGATTATAGGAGCATATATTGTCGGAGGTTGTACAAATATTCAGGACTCTATAAGCCATTACTACTATACGGCAATGCGTGACGTATTTGTAGGGATATTATCTGCCATAGCGATTTTTCTAATTTCATACCGAGGATACCAGCCCAAAGATAACATAGCAACCACACTTGCCGGCATTTTTGCAATTTGCGTAGCGTTCTTCCCTACTACACAAAATCAAGATACTGTCTGCACAGTTTACTATATTGATCATAGCAGTTTAAGAATATATATTCACTATGGTTCTGCTGTTTTGTTGTTTACTACTTTGGCATATATATCATTCTTTCTTTTTACAAGAGGACCAAAAAGAAAACGCAAACGAAAAATTTTAAGAAACAAGGTATTCCGTACTTGTGGTGTAATATTAATACTTTCCGTTATTCTTATTACACTAATTCGCATTATCCCTTCATTAGAAAATTCACTGGGCAGATATAATGCTGTTTTTTGGATTGAGTGGATTGGGTTGATTGCTTTTGGAGTATCATGGATGGTCAAAGGTAATCTTTTGTTTAAAGATTATGTTAATAATCAAAAAAATAAATAATAAATATCAAAATAAATATTATTATTGTATTAGAATAAAAGACTTAGCATTTAAACTATTATTAAACACATAATTTTTATCATAATGCTTAAAACATTAAAAAACTGTTTATTACTAATAATTTTATCTTTTTATATGAGTTCATGTAAACATTCCGGGCAAATTGATATGATAATATTCAACGGCACTATTAATACTGTTGACGAAAACATGGCAACTTACGAAGCTATGGCAATTTCCGAAGGCAAAATAAT
>PWLF01000174.1 GCA_003559475.1 Bacteroidales bacterium | reverse complement strand
GAAATAATTTCTCCAGTCTCTTCATTATGAGAACCCAGCCTCATGAAATCATCATCAGTAATATTGTTTTGTTCAATTTCATACAAAGCATCCAATAGTGCATTTTTTTCTGATGAATCTTTCTTTTTAAATTTATACTTATGCGCTTTCTTTAAATGCTCAATAACAGGAGCAACCAATAACATGCTTTTTACTTGCTTATAAAGCTCATCAAAACTTTCAAATACTTCTTGATATTCTGGATAATCAGATACCCTGTTCAAAACTTGTAGAATTGTTTCAGCCCTCTTTTTTTTAGCATTTAAATTATCAGATTCATTCATGCTAAAAATTAATTTATCTACAGTATTAGCCATGCCTTCCAGCTCCTGTATTCTTTGAAATCTCTCTTTTCTTTCTTTAGCACTCATTGAACTATTTGAAGTACTTTTTGAATAGAATACATAAATCAGAATTGCACCAACTAATGCAAGTATAATGACTGCTTCTATAAATCCATTCATATCAAATTTTTTATTTTAAAACCTAAATAATTAGAGAACATTCACTTATAATACCGTTTAAGTGCTGTGATTTTGCTTTCAAGCTCCTGAATTAAAGGAGCAGAGTACTGAGGCTTGAAACTTCTTACTCTTATCTCTGATCTCCTTTTTGAGCCTGCTGTAATATTCAGGCTTATCAAATACCTGCTTTGCTCTCAGCTCCTCTACCAGATCCACTGCTCCAGCCTGACCGATATTATCAATCATGAGGAGTGCCATCTGATCCCAAAAGTCTTTTGGAGTTTTCATATTGATAGTATCTAAACTGATCTCTGCATTCTTATGTATTGATTGAAAATCACTTACATATTAATTTAGCAATCTAATATATAACGGCTCCTCATACAAAGACCTGGCTTTGACCTCAGCCTCTTTAAGCTGTTTATGTAACCGGCACCGGTATCTGATCTCATTTCTCAGAACATGCTTATCAGTCCAGATCTCAGGTAGCTCAAAACTTATAGATTTTGCCTCAGCTGGCTTAGCATAAAATATCTTATCTACTATTGCCACTTTTATAGTATAGGCTCTCAGGCTGAAAATATCACTTAATATATTGGCTCTCTCCTAAATATGGGAAATAGATCTCAGGCTCATGTTTATTTAAGAAATAATGAGCAACCTGTAAATAATAAATTCCTAACTGGATATAACTTGCCGGATATGAACTTCAATCATACAATTTATTCCATGATGTGATTGCAGAATCACATATTAAAAATGTTTTATATATGTGTCAGATTGCATGATATCTGAATAAAGAACTGTAATAAAAACTTAAACTTGATTTATATGGTATAAAGGGAATATTGGATCTCATAGAAATATGAGACCTCTTCCCCTCTTTTATCTCTTAATTGATATCTATTTTAGCAGGAACATGATGCTCCTCCAAAAACTTTTCTACATCCTCACGTTTATAGGTAATACTTTTCCCATTCTGTGAGAATCCAATTTTCCTTTTACTACGTAAATAACTTTGCTTCTTATATGAGATTCCTGTGAGTTCATAGAAACCTGTTGTATTTATGTAGGGAGGAATTTTCTTTTCTAACGAATATTTAGATAACTCTTCTCTTACAGAGTCAATAATTCTACTTTCTACTTTTTTAGCTGTATTTTCGATGAAATTACTGATGTATGCATCTGGTGAAATCTGATTTTTCATTTTTTTTATTTTTAAGTTATTGTTTTAATTTATTTAAATAGCTTTACATAATCGTCTTCAACAAGCTCTTCATCGAAGGATTTCAAATAACGAGCTGTCATCTGAATATTACTATGCCCTAAGAGCTTGCTGATAGAATACATATTCATGCCTTTTTTTAAAGCAAATTGAGCAAACGAATGACGTGCTACATGTGTAGATATATTCTGCTCAATTCCTGCTAAATAAGCTATTTCTTTAAGAGCTGAATTTACTTGAGCATTATTTGACGCAATATCCTTTTTTAGAGAAAAAAGATCGGTATGCTTTGTGTAAAGAATCGGGAATATATAATCTGTTCGATTACCATTAGGATAGCCATATAAAGTTAATATCTCTTTTGATTCATCTAAAAGTTTAACTGTCTTATATTTTTTGGATTTTCGCATCTGATAATGGAGTTTACCATCTACAATATTACTCCATTGAAGTGTGCAAAGGTCACCAAATCTTATACCTGCATTATAAAATGAAAAAAGAAAGTAATTTCTTACATGCCACAGTAGTGTATTTGGCTCTAATTCCAATTTTTTTAATGCTTCAATCTGTTCAATGGACAGTCTTGTTTTATTTGATGGATGCTCTTTAGGTGGTGAGACAAATTCAAAAGGATCTCGATCTAAGTACCCTTTTTTTCTTAAGTATTTGGTGAATGCCTTAAATACTCTGAGTTTTCTTATGACAGTGTTGTTATTATTTCCAACTTCGTTCAACAGAAAAGACTTCAAATCTTCAATCATCTCACCATTTAATAGTTCAATTTTGTCATTGTTGACCGAAATAAATTCCTGAAATTGATTTTTTACTACCCCAAATTTTTTCCATTCTGAATATCTGTCGTTCTTTTTTAAATATTTGTGATAATTATCAATTTCTTCAGTAATTGTTTTGGTTGTATTTCTCTTGCTGGATCCAGTCAATTCAGCATATAAATTCTCCAAACATAATCTATCTTCTTTATACAACTGTTCTTTTTGCTTTAAGGCTTCGCGCCTTTGATTTTCCAGTCTTTGATTAAACTGAATATGAAAATCATGATTACTTTTTACGATACCCTTTTTATTGTTCCAATATTTTTCTTTAATGATTATTGGTGTGCCAATAAATTTTGACTTTCTATTCTCTGTTAGTCGTAGGTACACTCTATAAGTACCATCTTTTCTTTTTTTATCTCTTTGAATTACATTTTTAATCGAAAGATGCATTTTTTATTTTATTTTTTGTTAGTAAGTATTATTTCTCTCAGGGGTAACCTGAGAGGCAACACTATTAAGTATTACGGAAATGCAATTTTTCGAAAAAAAAATGAAAATTTTTTATCTAATTAAAAAACAGTGATATATCTAAAGATAATGTAGCAATGTAGAAATGTTAATACTCCCGCCCCGGGTACAATATCTTTCCTACTGATCGATAAGGCTCATCTCTCTGAACTCTTCGTTTGTTTCCAGTAGTTCTGAATAGTTCCCTTCTCCGATTACTCTGCCATCTTTCATCAT
>PWLF01000111.1 GCA_003559475.1 Bacteroidales bacterium | reverse complement strand
GTGGTTATAACATAGAAAACGGAGATATATATACAAGTGTTTCATATAATGACGGTATTTTAAAAAGAGGATATGGTGCATTTCATAACGAGTGTTATAAATTTTTATATGAATGCTAACGTAAAATGATAAACGCTGAAAATTATGGAATGGAACGACATAACTAAAGTTTTGCCAAAGGATGAGCAGAAAATAACTGTTTACGACGAAGGCTTACAAAAGGAACTGCATAGAACTTTTTACCTTGAGTTTTGGCAAAACAATAAACGAATACTTGATTGCAGCCACTTCTGCCGAAAATGGAAACCACGTGAATAATTTTTTGCGTTTATCTATTGTTGTGTGGGCTTTTGCCCTTGCCGTTTTAATGGCACACAACGTTCCGCATATACCCGAAGGAGGGGATTACGAAGCACTAAACCATCAATTAACAATGAATAAACTTAGAAGCACAGACTTTAATTTCAGCACTAAAACCCCTCTTTTGGGTATATGCTGTTATCGGCTGATGCGGTTTAATTACCTGAATTTCAATACGAAGCACTAAAGCAGTTTTTATTTTTTAGGGTGTGGAGAAAATAATTGAAAAAAGTTTTGGTTATTTGAAACAAAAGTATTACCTTTGACGTATAAATTAATAAACAACTAAAAAACAAGATTATGAAAAAGTCAGAAGTAAAAGAACAATTGAACGATGGTAGCTGGAACTATAATGATAATAGTGTAGATGCTGTTGAATTTTGGAAAAATGCAGTTAAGTTCTTCCCAAAAGAAGTTGAAAAAGATATAACTTCTTTAAGAGAGTTTGTTAAAGATGATGAAGAACCTTTTAGAATGGATGATTTTGTTTTTAACAAGCAATATGGTGAAATATTAGCACCACTTAATTTAGATATACTTGTAGAAAATGAGTAAGCGAATATCCTTAAAACTAACTGATAAAAACGATTGGTTAGTTGATAAACTGAATGAAGAAAAAGAAAAACAAAATAGACCATCATTTAATAATATGGTAGAAACTATTTTAGTTGAGTATTTTGAAAAGCGTGGGCAAAAAATAAAAACTGCTACCAAAAATGCTGATACGAAGCACTAACGTAGCATTTGCCGATAATTACGAGGCTATGAGTAGTAGCGGATTGATACGCAGAAATTATCGAATGAGTAGAAACTTAATAAATAAAAATAACCTAACGGAAAGCACTAACACCGCTATTACTTATAGCCTGTGTTGTACATCTGTTAAAAATACGGTATAAAATGAACAAACTTATAATAGACAACAGAACAGAATTAACAGACCTTGAAGCGGTTACTTTGGTTGGTAAAGTAATTAATCAAGGTAGAATTAGCAACGATGGTAAACAGTATTGTTATGGCACAGGAATAACAATTGAAGATAAAGAGTATATGATATGGACAGACCTTAATAAAAAGAGCGATAGGTTTGTTATAACTACTCGGTAGTATTTTTAATTGTGTACAACGATTAAGCTAAACGCCTGTACTTGTATGGCGTTTTAGCGTGTGTTGTAGGTATGTAAGCCTACGGATTTAAAAACGAAAACTTTGAATTATGACAAATACTGAAATTGGAATACTAATCTTGCTGATGGCTGTTTTTTGGTTTGTAATGTCGGCACCTGCGATTGCAAATATATATTGGCTTAGGTCAGAAAATAAACGAAGAAAAAAGGAAAACCAAAAAACCGAGTAGGCTTATTACCTACAACGGTTGGGTGTATGAGTAGTGACAGATTAGAAGCGACTAACTTTGACTTAACGATAAATATTGATAGAAGAACAGAACTTTAATATATAGATGAAACTGCCATTACTTATACACATTGCTATATACTGTATTGGCGACAAAAAAAAAGACAGAATTATGAAAGAATACCAAGTGATTTATGCAGACCCAGCGTGGAAATATGGGAGCAAAGAGTTGTATGGGGATAAAAACAAAGAAGGCAAAAGGGAAAATAGGTTTAGAAAACTTGAAAGAATGTACGACACTATGAGTTTAGGCGAAATCAAGCAATTGCCTGTTAAAAATATGATTGGTAAAAATGCAGCTTGTTTTTTATGGGTTACTGATAGCCACCTTAAAGAAGGTATTGAGGTTTTGGAAAGTTGGGGTTTTAAATACAAAACAATAGCTTTTAATTGGATAAAGAAAACAAATAAAGGAAACACTTATGTAAATTTTGCACCTTGGACTTTAAAAAGTAGTGAGATATGTTTACTTGGTATGCGTGGTTCAATGGGAAAATTAAAAACCGATAATACCGTAAGGCAATTGATTGAAGCTGAAAGAACAAAACATAGTAAAAAGCCTAAAGAAGCAAGATTACGGATAGAACAACTCTTTGCTGATGCTAATAGGATAGAACTATTCGCAAGAGAAAATCATATTGGTTGGGATGCGTGGGGAAATGAGGTTGAAGTATGCACAGACCTAAGCCAATATTGTATATAACGGCGAGTGTAACAGGTCGTTTTAATGCCGTTTTAGCCCGTGTTAGGTGTCTGGTTTTATTTAAAATTTGAGCGATGGAAAAAATTATATTCTTAGATATTGATGGGGTTTTAGCAACTCCCGAATATTTGAAAGATGGACAATGGGCTTTAAACCCCGAAAAACAAAAACTGTTAGGTGAAATACTTTCCCAAACGGATGCTAAAATTGTTTTATCTTCTTCATGGAGGTATGCGACTTTAGAAAAGACAAAAGAACACATGGAAGCGGAAGGATTTCTATTTAACGATAAATTGATTGGTGTTACAATTAGAGCACACCAATGGCTTGAACGTGGAACAGTAATACATTTATCAATTCCAAGAGGTGTAGAGATAAAACAATGGGTTGATACTCATATTCATTCTGATAATGGTAAAAATTGGGAACGAAAAAAATTAGGCAAGGATTTTACCTATGTGATATTAGATGATGATTGTGATATGCTATTGGAACATAAAGACAATTTTATAAGAACCAATAGTAAAATAGGATTAACGGATGATGATGTTAGGAGTGCGGTGGGAATTTTAAATAAAACTTGCACCTAACAGTTGCAAATATAAGCAGTTATTAACGAAAACTTAAATTGAAAAACAGAACTTAATTATTAACGAAAAAATTAAATAGAATGACAAACGAAGAAATACAAAAGCATATAGAGCAGAATTGTCGAAATGCGCATGGAGAGCCTATGATGGATGAACAGGCTTTTTACGAAGGTGCTAAATGGATGAGAGACC
>PWLF01000278.1 GCA_003559475.1 Bacteroidales bacterium | reverse complement strand
TCTATTGCATGAGCAAATCAATCAGCTAATTCATACTGATACTTTTCCATCTGACAAATTTCCAAAATCTGAAGTTTTTAGAACAATGATGGATATTTTTATAAGAGGAATTGCAACTCAAAAATCTTTGAAAGAATTGATAGAGATTGAAAAAAAGGAGTCGTCCTTAGGTGGCATATTTTAATAATTTATAAAATATAATTCAAATTAAACATATTATTCATTGTACTTGTTTAACAATAAATTTAATTTTTAAATAGTATGAATTTTACAAATAAAAATAATTATAGAACATTATCATTATTAGTGATTTTATTTGTGTTTTATAATAATGGTTTCAGTTTTCAAAACACCAATGATACTATAATTTTGACCTTAGATGAAGCTAAACAAATGGCTTTTGACAAAAATCCTTCATTACGGGCTTCTGAGTTGGGAACCAGAGCAGCGCAGTATCAGCTTGATGAAACGAGAGGAAATTTATTGCCACACTTTGATATCGGAGGAACATATACAAAGAACATTAAATTGCCTGTTATGTATTTCCCCGGTATTGATATCCCGGGTATGCCTCCAATGGAAGGCGGATATATTGAAGTTGGAAGACCGCATAATTACAGAGCTACACTGAGTGGAATGATGCCGTTATATTCTCCCGCATTATACGCTAATATCAGAGCTAACAGAATTGAAATAGACAAAGCAAGAGAAGAATTCAGAGGATCAAAAATTGAACTTGGATTTGAAGTAAAACAGGCATATTTCAATGCCTTACTTGCTAAAGAAAGTAAAGAAGTTATGCAGCTGAGCTTTGAAAATGCTATGGAAAATCTTGATTTTACCAAAAAAATGTATTCTCAGGGTTTGGTTTCCGAATATGATAAAATTCGGGCTGAAGTCCAAACAGAAAATATAAAACCGGACGTTATGGAAATTGAGAATTCCTATAAAATGGCTCTGAACTATTTAAAAACAGTAATTGGAATGGATAAAGATAAGCCAATTAAGTTAGATGGAAATCTTTTGGATGCCGTTGATTTATATTTTTCACAATTTCAAATTCTTGAACCGGAAAGTAAATTGGCAAAAAATCCCGATTTAAGACAGTTGGATTTAAATATGAGTATGATGGAACAACAATCTAAAGCCATAAAGGCTTCCGCTTTGCCTTCAGTTTTTGCTATAGGTAATTATAATTATCAAACAGATGCTGAAGACCTTTCTATATCTGATTATGAATGGGCTGAATCATTATCTGCCGGCTTACAGATATCTATACCTATCTTCCAAGGCTTTATGGTAAGAAATAGAGCAAAACAGATAGATGTTGCTGTTAAACAAATGAGGTATCAAAAAGAATATCTGGAAGATAATTTGAAAATGCAACTCGATAATATTATTAAGAGTCTTGATGTTGCTGTTACAAAATCAACTAAAGCCGAAAGAAATGTTAAACTTGCGGAAAGAGGTCATGAAATAGCTAAAACAAGATATGCCTCAGGGCAAGGGTCTTTGTTAGAAGTAAATGATAGCGAACTGGAGTTAACAAGAGCCAGGTTCAACCTTTTGCAAGCAAAATATGAAATACTAAATGCAATAATTGAATATGATAAATTTGTTGGAAATGAATATTAAAACTAATAAAAATAACTTGAAAATATATTATAACATGAATTTAAGATATTTAAACAAAACAGCTATTTTGACTATAGCAATTGTTGCAGCATTAAACTTTGCTGCTTGTAATCAAATTGAAGAAAATGAAGAAAAGGAAACAACTCGCTTGAGACCTGTTGAAACTAAGAAGGTTGAAATAACAAAAATGGATGATAATGTCCCTTTTACAGGTACTGTAGAACCTTGGGAAGAATCTCATATTGCAAGTGGAGCTGCGATGAGAATTAAAAGAATATTTGTTGATGTTGATGATTATGTCCGAAAAGGACAGTTGATAGCTCAAATGGATGAAACGCAATTACATCAAGCACAAATTAGAGTGAATACTTTAAAAGATGACGTAAAGAGGATGGACACTCTTAGAAAAGTTGGAGCGGTTACACAACAAAGTTATGAACAGTTAAAAGCCGAATATGATATTGCTAAAAGTAGTCTTGAGAACTTATCTGAAAATACTAAGATTTACTCACCTCTTACCGGGATAGTAACAGGTAGATATTATAGTGAAGGTGAAATATTTTCAATGAGCCCCGGACCTGCTGGAAAACCCGCAATAGTTTCGGTTATGCAAATTCAGCCTGTTAAAGTTTCTATTAACGTCTCTGAAAGATATTTCCCTTTAATTAGAAGAGGAATGAACGTTAATATTAGGCTTGATATGTATCCTGAAAAATCTTTTACAGGTAAAGTGCATAGAATTTATCCTTTTATTGATAGAACAACAGGTACTTTTAAAGTTGAAATTAAAGTGCCTAATAATGAAAGAATTCTTAGACCGGGAATGTATGTAAGAACAAACCTTAATTTTGGCGAAAAAAAGACACTTATTATTCCCTCACAAGCAGTTTTAAGACAAAGTGGTTCTAATGAGAGATTTATTTTTGTTGAAGAAGATGGAGTAGCTCTACGAAAAACGGTTACACTTGGTGAAAGAATTGATGACATGTTGGAAATAACTGATGGGCTGGAGCAAGGAGATAATCTTATTGTTTCAGGTCAGCATAATCTAATACACAAACAGGAGGTTAGAGTTGTAGAGTAAACTTATCTTCAATCTAATTATATTAATAAAATAATAATTTTTATATGTTGATTTAAAAAGAAATTCATAAAATGAAGATTTATAAGACAGCTGTAAAAAAGCCAATAGCAACTTTAGTATTATTTATTGGGTTATTGGTAGTAGGATTATATTCTTTGCAAAGATTGCCTATAGATTTATATCCTGAAATAGAACCAATGATGATAAGTGTTTCTACCACTTATCAAGGAGCAAGTGCTGCGGATATTGAAACTAATATTACAAGACCTTTAGAAAATAATTTGACAACCCTTACTAATTTAAAAGATATTAGATCGGTGTCGCGTGATAATGTATCTTCAATAACTCTTGAATTTGATTGGGGAACTAATTTGGATGAAGCCAGTAATGAAATACGTGATGTAATTGGTCGAATTTCTACTTTTTTGCCCGAAGATGCAGATGACCCTATGATTTTTAAGTTCAGTACGGATATGATTCCTGTTATGATGATGGCAGTGACTGCAGAAGAAAGTTATCAGGCATTGGGAAAAATAATTGATGACCAAATAATAAACAGACTTAATAGGGTAGAAGGGGTTGGAAATGTTTTTATGGTTGGTGAACCTGAGAGAGAAATTCAAATTAATGTTGACCCCCAAAAGCTAGAATCATACGGTATTACATTAGAGCAAATAGGGAATATGATACGTGCCGAAAATATTGATTTCCCCGCAGGTAATATTAGAATGGGACAAACAGATTATCCTATTAGATATACAGGAGAATTTAAAGAAAGTGATGATATAAGAGATATTGTTATTGCGAATCAGGAAGGAAGACCCATTTATGTGAGAGATATCGCAGAAGTAAAGGATACCCTTAAAGAGTATAATGTAATAGAGCGCGTTAACCGTGAATCAGGACTTCGATTTTTTGTTCAAAGGCAAAGTGGAGCAAACAGTGTTGAAATATCTCGCGCTATTAATAAAGTTATGCCGGAACTTGAGAAAAATTTACCCCCTGATATTACAATAATCCCAATATTTGATACTTCAGAGTTTATAGTTAACTCAATAAATAATCTTACGGATGTACTTCTATATGCAGGTATTTTTGTTGTTCTTGTTGTTCTTGTATTTCTTGGCAAATGGCGTGCAACTTTTATAATATTTCTTACTATTCCTGTTTCACTTGTTACAGCTTTTATTTATCTTGATATTTCCGGAAATACACTTAATATTATTTCTTTATCTTCATTAGCTATTGCAATGGGGATGGTTGTTGATGATGCTATTGTTGTTCTCGAAAATATTACAAAGCATATTGAAAGGGGATCCTACGCCAGTGAAGCTGCAGTATTTGGAACCAGCGAAGTTGCCCAGCCGGTTATAGCTTCTACATTAACCGTTGTGGCTGTATTTTTTCCAATGACTTTGATAACAGGCATGATGGGTATATTTTTTAACCAATTAGGATATATTGTTGCCATAACCGTTACGTTTTCTACTATAGCAGCTTTATCGTTAACGCCAATGTTCTCATCAAAGTTGCTGGCACCAAAACAAAATAAAAATATTAAGCCCGGGAAAGTATCTGTATTACTTTCCAATTTCTTTGATAAAATAGATAATTTCTATTGCATGGTTTTAAAAATTGCTATGAATAATAAGTGGAAAATTTTTATAGCTGCACTAATATTATTTATTGTTAGTCTTTTATCTATTAGATATATTGGAACCAGTTTTTTCCCTGAAACAGATCAAAATCAGATACAGGCGGAAATCGAATTGCCTATGGGCTACAGATTAGAAGAGGGCTCTAAAATCGGATATGCTATAGAAGAAATAATTGAAAATAAATATCCGGAAGTCGAGAGATATTCAGTTAGTGTGGGTAGTGCAGGTGGATTTTTTGGTACGGGTGGTAGTACAACCAATATTATTAATGTTAGAATGGGTCTGGTAGATGCAGTAGATAGGGATAGAACGGCTTTTGATATTGCAGAGGGTTTTAGGTCTGACTTAGATGAGTTCCCGGAAATAGTAAGCTATTCTGTAAATACAGGAGGTCAAGGAGGAGGAATGGGAATGGGAGCTCCAATACAGGTTGAAATTTATGGAGATGATTTTGATATTACAAATCGTTTAGCTGAAGAACTGTCAGAGCGAATGGAAAATATAAAAGGATTAAGAGATATTGATATAAGCAGAGGTGAAGACAGACCGGAGCTGATAATTGTGCCTGACCAGGAAAAGTTAGCCACATTTGGACTTAATACTGCTACTTTATCGAATGCAGTTCGTAACCGAATTGATGGAATGATTGCAACATTCTTTCGTGAAGAAGGGGAGGAGTATGATGTAGTTGTCAGATATAAAGAATCATTTAGAGAATCTATATCTGATATTGAAAATATTGTTGTTCAAAATCCTATGGGGATGAATGTCAGACTTAAGGAAGTTGCTTCAGTTCATGAGCATTATTCTCCACCAAATATTGAGCGCAAAAATCGTGTAAGGTATTTGACTGTTTCAGCATCACTTTATCAAAGTGCATTAGGAGACGCTACTTCCGATATTGAAAAAGAAATTGATGATATGGATATCCCCGCTGATGTTTTTATAGAATTTGGAGGTGATATTCAGGATCAACAAGAAGCTTTTGCAGATTTACTATTACTGCTTGCGCTTGGGATATTTTTGGTTTATGTAGTGATGGCAGCTCAGTTTGAAAGCTTTAGAACTCCATTTATTATTATGCTTGCTATTCCTTTTGCTTTTACCGGAGTAATGTTATCGCTATTTTTGACAGGTACGGATTTGAATGTTATTTCTGCTGTCGGTGGAATTATACTTGTTGGTATTGTGGTCAAAAATTCAATAGTTCTTATTGATTATACAAACCTTATGAATGAAAGAGGATTGACAGTTATTAAGTCTGTCATGACAGCAGGAAAATCAAGATTGAGACCGGTGTTAATGACAACAGTAACAACCGTTCTTGCTATGCTTCCACTTGCTTTAAGTCAAAGAGAAGGTTCTGAAATATGGCAACCTATGGCGATTGCTGTAATTGGAGGATTAACATTCTCTACTATAATTACCCTCGTCTTTGTACCGGTAGTCTATGCACTCTTTGGTGTTGCTAAAGTAAGAAAAAATAGAAGAAAATTGCATAGGAAGTTGATGGGGAGTTGATAGATTTTATTTATTTAGAATTTTATATTTATTTGAAAAAGTCAAATAATAGTTAAATAATACTCATATACTAATGAAAGCAATATTTATAGTTTTTAATCAGGCACTTTCGGAGAAAGTTTTGCAAATGCTTGACAGGAATAATGTAAGAGGTTTTTCCAAGTGGGAAGATGTTAAAGGCAGAGGAACGAATAAAGGTGAACCCCACATGGGTACTCATACATGGCCGGCTTTAAATTCAGCAATTTTAACCTTTGTTGAAGCCGGTCAGGTTGAAAAGGTGCTTAATGCAGTGAATGAGATTAATAAAGAAGCGGAAAAACAAGGGATTAGAGCTTTTGTCTGGAATACGGAAGCCACAGTTTAATCTTTTGCTGATTTTAGTTTTTTGTTTAAATTTAAAGACAAACCTAAAATAAAAGCAAATAGTTCTCCCGCTAAAAACCAAATCCTGCTAAACGCTGCTATCGTTGTTGCAAGTATAGTGCCTACACCACTAATAGAGAAAAATCCTATCAAAGATGCTTCCCGTGTGCCCATGCCCCCGGGAGCAAATAATGATACTATCCCTATTACCGTTGATATTGGAAAATATATTAATGAAATATATGTGATATCAGCACCCAAACTTACAGCTAAATAATAAAAAGCTAATGCATATAAAAACCAATATAAAATAAAAACAGGAAGAACTTTAAAAACTTCTTTAATTGATAATACAGGAAGAATAATTTGTTTGCCAATAGTTTTTAATATCATCCATTGTGTTATTCTATGAAAATATCTTGTAAAAATTATTATTGATAATATAATCCAAAAACCTGCAAGGGATATTTTTAATATAAAAGATATATCCATAAACATAAAACCAACAGAGCAAAATAGTATAACAATCCATATACCAATGAATTGAGTGTTTAAAGATATAAATGTCAGCTTGTCGAAAGGATAGTTATAATTGTCGGTTATATAACCTGCACGACCTAAATGAACCCAAAATTTGCCCGGTATATATCTTGATAATACAGTTAAACCAAATGATATTAGTGAATCTCTTGAAGAAATCATATAACCGTATTCTTTTAAAATAACTTTATATGATAAACCTTGTATTAAAAATCCCAAAAACAATATAATGAAAGATAATGATAACAATTTATAATCAATCTCTTCAGGAATTACAATATACTCCTTTCTTATAAGAGTAATGACTAAAAATAATAAAGAGATATAAATAAAATATGAGAACCACTTTTTTCTCATACAAGTATATTTTTATTTAGTTTTTTATTTATAATTAAATAGGTTTATTTGGTTTATCATTTTATTAATGTTGGACTTGATAAAGTTTTAATGTTTTAAATTAGAATAAACAGTTAGCAAAATGATGGAAAAATAGGGTTAAATTCTACTTAGTTTTTTTCTTTTTGCTTAACATAACTGTTTATATGTCTTTTCTTTTTAGATGGGTATACGTCATCAATTTTTATAATCATTCCAATTCCTTCCATTTGCCCTTTAAATGATTTTTTGTTTTGTGCCACTCCAAATGTTTTCATAGATGGCGATAAACTCATATAAGATTTAATTAAAGGGGGTATATTTTCATTTCTATTTCTAACAGCATTGTTCAAGTTGACGAAATCTTCTTCAAAGTTGCCACCTGAGAAAATCTTTTCTAATTCTGATGTGTCTGTTTTTATTTCTCTTGGTTCATAAGGGTAAACAAGATTTTCTTTGTCTCCGAAATATTTGTCTAAAAAGTATAATAAAATATCTCTTGCTGTTTCATCATAATTTAGATAAAGAGTAACTCTGCCAAAAAAATATTTAATATCGGGATTTTCATAAATAATTACTCCTAAGCCATCCCATAAATTATCAAGAGAAAATAGTCCTTTTCTTTCGTCGGTTGAGGGTTGAAATTTTGGTTGAATAAATGATTTTCCTAATTCTATTGCGTATGGGAGGAATTCTTTTATGAATTTGCTGCTAAAATGAAACGTTTCATTTGTTGCTATTTGAAATCTGTCATTATCAATTTTATTAGCTTCTTTAAGTTTAAAATATCTGTATCCTCCGACTATTTCTTCTTCATTGGGATTCCATACAATTATTTGTTTATAAGGATTAGGAAGAGTATCATAAGTATCAATATCCAACGAATAGCCTGTACCTCCTCCTGCATCACGATAAGCAATCTCGCGAAGCCTGCCTACTTCTTTCATTACATTTGGACATTCATGAGATTTGAATATGTATATTTCATTATTTTCATAATTAGTATATCGTATAAATTTGCTTTTTGTAAGTTCGGATTTTAGAAGTTTTTTGTCAACAGCCGGTACGATTTCTTCCATACAATAAATTTACCTTTTTTGTTTAGACTTTTAATAAATGTTATAAATTAAAAAATTGCATATTTTTTTAATTAAAAACTATTAAACATGCAAAATTCTCAAATAAAACAAGTACAAAGTTAAGAATGATTGATTTAAAACAACAAAATCTTTTATTTTTTTTGTTAAAAAAACACAAAAGTAACAGATTGCTATAATTGTAAAGTATTTATAATAAGAGTTTGCAGGAAAAATGTTTTAGAAGTTATCTGCTTTTAAAACATTACTCTTCTTTAATACATCTGACAGAATATCCTCTTCCTTGGTCTATCCAGTGTCTGAGTATTCCTCCCTCGTCATGGTGTAAATGGCGGTATATTGCATCGCCTTCAAGACCCCCAATAGTAGAAGTCCACCAGCCGGCTCTTTCTCCTACATACCCATAGCCGCCGTTAGAATACCTTCCTCCACCCGGAAGCCCGTTAAAGCCGGATTCTCCAAATACGCCTGTAGTTGCTATAGTAGTTGTTTCTCCCCATAAATCTTCATTGCCTGCCAATTTACTGCCTTCATCAGTCCCTACCCAGCCGTAGCCTCCTTCAGAGATTCCGACTTCTTCTTCAAGCTCAAACCAGTCATCATTATTGGATACTCTCCATCCCTCAGGGCAAAGAGCTTCATCTCCCTCAATTTCATGAGTAACCGCATGCCAGTTGTATAAAATTCCATAAATATCAATAACGCAATCTTCATCTTCACATCCATCAACATCTGCATGAGGATAAACAGCATAAGCCGGATTTGATGATGTTCCTGCATTAGTCCATGATATATCTGTAGCAGGTTTATCTATATCTGTAGTGCCGTCATTAAATTTTGTTGCTCTAAGGTTTTCTGCAAACCAACATTGATCTCCAATTTTGATTGTTTGATAATTATATTCCTGATACGAGAAATCAACACCGCAAATCCATTCTCCAAGGCACCATATCTCATGCCATGCATCATTAATATATGTTTCAAAACATTTAGTCTGTTCATTATAAATTAATAATGACTTCGCATCTGAGTCAACAGGAATATTGTTGTCTCTTTCACTTGTATTCATCCTAGGAATAAGAAGACCTTTATCATCAGAGATTAATTCAAGAACTGCTGACTCATGTGCTGTTTGCTCTCCTTTGTCGCTTATTGATACTTGCGAATACAAACTATTTGTATGCAATATCATTACCGTGATAATAATTGTTAAAATTCTCATTTTGGTATATTTTTGATTGAGTTATGTTTATAAAAATAAAGACAATATAGCTACTGTATGCAAAAATAACAAATATTTAGTTTAAACACAAGAGTTAAAAAAATTAAAAAAAATCTTTTTTATAGATTAAAATTAATAATTTTTTACTACTTTTGAAAAGATAAATTCTATGATTTAATTATGGCGGATTCCGAAAAGCCTTATGAGTAGGAATAACTTAATTTATTATTATGAACTATTATTCATATTATTTAGGAGGTCCAACTGCTATTTTTATTGTAGTAGTAATTTTTGTAATAATGATTGTTTCAATGTGGAGAGTTTTTACCAAGGCTGGTAAACCAGGTTGGGCATGTATTGTCCCGATTTACAACATTATTGAGCTGTTGGAAATTATTGGTAAACCTATATGGTGGATATTATTGTTATTTATACCATTTGTAAATATTGTTTTTATTATTTGGATTTATAACATGCTATCAAAGAGCTTTGGAAAATCTGAAGGTTTTACGGTTGGATTAATATTATTGCCGATAATATTTTTGCCGATTTTGGGCTTAGGTAATGCCGAGTATAAAGGTCCGGCAGGGAAAAAACCCTAATTTCCGTTTAAATAATACTTGAATAATAAAAAACTTTATAATATTTGTATGCTGAACAAATTTTAATTTTTTATTTAGCGTGAATTATTAAAAAATGTAAATTAAAAAGTTTATTAAATTAAGAAAGTTAACATTATATAAATTTCCCTTTTATGGGGGCGGATTCCGAAAAGCCTTATGAGTAGGAATAATTTAAAATTTAAAACTATGAAAAATCAAGCAATTACATTAGGTCAAGTTGGGATTTTGCTACCTATTGCAGCAATATTTTTATTTTGGATCCCTTTAATAGGGCAACTAATAGCTTTAGCGCCGTTAGTCTTGCTGTTAATTTCTCATCACAAATTTTCAAATGTTTACGACAGACCGGAAATCTTTAAAACATTTCTGTTAGGTGTTATTATACCTTTTGCCGGAGCTCTTTTAGGAGTTATTATTTTGTTGTTTGCTATGGGAGCTGCTTTTTCAACAATGTATAACCCTGATCAATTGATTGAAAATATACTTGCAATGGGTGTTGGTTTAATTATTTTGGCAATAATTGGTTATTTATTGATTTTTGCTTGTGCGATAATAGGTGTATTCTTAATTTTTAAATCTCTTAAAGCACTTGCAGAAGCTTGTGGTGTTGATTTATTTAGGTTAGCGGGATTAATTTATCTGGTTACTTATGTTGGCGGTATTGGATTACTTATACTTCTTGGCATTATTGCTTTTGCTGCAGATGCACCCGGACTTCTATTCGTTCCAATTATTTTAATGCCTTTAGCATTTTTAGCGGGATGGATAACTCATATTATAGCATACTTTAAATTAAAACCGGATCCAAAAACAACTTAGTAAACGGTTTTAAAATTTTAATTATAAGAAAAAAGACTCCTGGTTTATCAGGGGTCTTTTTTTATATCTTAGCAATTATTGATTTTCCGGCTTTTACTTTCTCACCAATCTTTACTAAAATCTCTGTTTCTAAAGGTATAAAAATATCAGCCCTTGACCCAAATTTTATAAACCCCATCTCATCTCCTTGCTTTACAATTTCCCCGGGTTTTGAATAATAAACAATCCTTCTTGCAACAGTCCCCGCTATTTGACGAACTAAAAGGCTAACTTTTTTTTCAGTAGATAGAACAATAGAAGTACGCTCATTCTTCTCTGATGCTTTAGGATGCCACGCAACTAAATATTTGCCGGGGTGGTACTTGGAATAAACAACCTCTCCGGATACAGGATAACGGTTAAGATGCACATTTAAAGGCGACATAAAAACGGAAACCTGAATCATTTCTTTTTTGAAATATTCAGTCTCAATTTTTTTTTCAATAGCTAAAACTTTACCGTCCGCAGGTGATAATACGCAATCAGGGTTAATGATTACTTTACGTTTAGGTGATCGGAAAAACCATAGTATAAAAGCAATTAAAATAAAAAATATTGTGTAAAGGGTATAATGTATAATCGTATTTATAGGTTGTATTATATTAACTACTAGAATAAATGCAATTATGATTATAACTGATAATGTTATAGTGGGTTTTCCTTCTTTGTGAATAGTCATTATTATAAATGTTAATGGTTATATTAATAATATGATGAGGTAATAAATAACAAATACATAAAAACAATAGGCAAAGCTATTAAAAGTCCATCAAATCTGTCAAGTATTCCGCCATGCCCCGGCAGAATATTTCCGCTGTCTTTTTTATTCATATTTCTCTTCAGTAGTGATTCAAACAAATCACCATAAGTACTGAACACGATAATAATGATAGCGATTATTAACCAATCATATAAGCCTACTCCTGTATATATCTTAGAAATTATAAAAGTGCCTGTTAGTGCTAATATGCTACCTCCTATAACGCCCTCCCACGACTTTTTGGGAGAAACTGCCTTGAATAATTTGGTTTTTCCTATAGTTATGCCTACAACATAAGCGCTTGTCTCGTATATCCATGTAATATAAAAAAACCCTAATAAAACTTGCTTGTTGTATAATGCAGAATCAAAAGGAATAATATGAAAATAATTAAATAAAGAAAATGGGATAGCAATATAAAAAATACCCAAAAAAGTGAATGCTATGTTGATAAATGGATTAGGGTTATTTCGATATAACTCAACAAAAAATATCAGAAAGAAGAAAATAAAGTTGATGAGTAGAAATTTAAAATTTAAGATTCCAAAACTAACAAGTGTATTTGAAACAAACAAAAATACACCGGTTACTATTCCTATAAATATACTTGGTTTTATTTTGTCGGTTTTAACGATAGAATAAAACTCCCAAAGACACATTATTGTTAAAATAAGAATTAAAATGAGAAATAAATCATAATTGACTAAAATAGAGCCAAGAATTAAGAGTATAAAAACAATGCCGGTTGCTGTTCTTTTTATTAGATTATTCACAATTCTTCTTTTGTTATAATATTTTTTGCTTTTAAAACGTCATTTTGATTAACATGCACTTCAATTTCACCAAAAAGATATGCTGAATCTTTTTTATTAACAATTACACTTTTAATATCTTTATCTTCTAATACTGCTTTAACTATTCCTGCTTTATGTTCATAAAATGTTGAATATACTTTTTTCCAGTCATCCATTACTTATTATTTTAAGTCATCAATTAAAAATACAAAAAG
>PWLF01000284.1 GCA_003559475.1 Bacteroidales bacterium | reverse complement strand
ATTAATTTTCTTTGAGGATTTCATGTTTTGATTTTCAACTTGCTAAATATTTTGCGATTTTTAACTCTATATTGTAGTTGCAATTCCTGGAAACCCATCCGATTTGACCTTCCGGATTAACTTCAATAAAAACATATTCCCCTGCATTGTCTCGGATCAAATCAAAGGAGCAAAACTTTAATCCTAATTCTTTTGCAATTGATTCCAATTTTGTTTCTATAGATTTAGGTAGGGAGAAAGGGACATTTCTATTAGGTTTAGTCCGATTGTAATTTCTGTAATCCAGTTTAGTCTGCTCATCATTTTGAGAAAAAATGGCCATACTGTAAAAATTTCCCAATAGATATACCGATCGGATCTCAAAATCTTTATCCACTTCTTTTTGAAGTAAAGAGGGAGTAAAATACTGAGCCCTTTTTGGTAATTTTTTAATCCGGAAGGTTCCAGGACCTTCCTGAAGCTTTTCTTCAGTTCTTACCCTGTAAATATTGGTTATTGCTTTTGATATTTTATTAATCGGACTTATTTTTTTACCCCCTACTTTATAAGCATTAAACACCTCGGTTTTAGGAATTTTTAAACCAAAGGATTGGGCTAAAAGAAGATTAGAGAGCTTAAAATTTAATGATTCAGGGAAAGGAATAATTGCCCTATGAGAATATTTGCTTATAAATTTCCTTAAGGAAATATCTACTGTTTTGTTAATCGATTTAAAGTATTCCAACTCTTGATATTGAGCGGGGAAAGGTAAAGATCCCTGATAATAAAAAAAAGAAACTTTATCGAATGCATCCGTGGATTTTAATTCAATTTTTTTATCCCCGGATTCGAAGGACAAAGAAGACTCATTTCCCCCAAAAATAATACAAAAACCTCCACCATCCTCATCCGAGTTTACCCGAATAATTCTCTTTACTTTAAGTTTTAATCTTAAGGTAAAGAAAATATGAGCGCACAACTCAGCTCGCTTGTTAGTTACAATGAATATACTCCTCTCCATTATCAAGGAACTGTAAACCATAAAAATCTATAAACATTTTTTTCTGTTCTTCATCTGAAAAATTTACTCTTATTGCTTCATTTACGTAAAAAAGGTTAAAAGGTAGTTCCTTATTCAATGCACTGAAAGCTGCTTTACTAAATAAGGTGTTAGAGTCCGATAAGCAAACCTCAGCTCTTAAACTATCACTTATTCCTATCAATTCTTGATTTAAAGATGTTATAAAAGGCTTATGATTAATTAAATGAATTACAGCTGCTTCATGAGCTCTTCCTGGAATCAAATTTACATAGTCTAATCTTAATTGCCTTATTTGCATTTTATACATCTTTAATAATTCAGGATGTAAATCACCCGCTAGTACAGCATCTATTAAAATTGGGGTAAGATCATAATCAAACTTTTCAAAATTTCCATAATAGTGCCTCAAAGGTGTAACTAAAAAGTCCGTAAATGCACGACCATCTCTTCCAAATGTTTCAAATACTCCAATCCGATTTTCATTAGGGTAGCCAAACTCTTGAATATAGTCTTTAATTATTCGGATAGTCACTTGATCCATACTGTCATTTTGCGCCCGATATGTAGTATATCTTTCCGGATGTCTACGGAACTTTTGATCGTCTTCCAGCACTTGTCTGAAAAGTGTTATATGTTCTTGATTGGAGGAATTTAGGAAGTTTTCCCTTCCCTCAGGGTACCAATCCTTAAATCTTTCCCAATATTTTGTTTGTTCTCTAAAATTCCGATAACCCTCAGCTTCCTCAAAAGCATTTAAGGACAATCCCTTTTCACTGACAAGCCTTTTGGCACATTCCAACATCGTTTCGAAATCTTCAATAAAGATGGCCACATGCATTTTATTGTAAATATCAATGGCAAAGGATTCTCTCTTGTATTCAAAGGCCTTTTTGTACATTTCCATAGCCTCCTTGTACTCAAAGCATACAATGTGATTAGCCGCATCATTGATCAATTGGTGATATAATCTAATATTTTCGGACACTTCTGAGACTTTGTCGTTATTACACCCGCTAAAAGAGATAGACAAAATGATTATCAAAATATATGACAAAAAAAATAGTTTATCGATAAATTTTTTAACAATTTTATTTTTTTTAATAATCAATGGCAAAGGCTTTAAATTTAAGTTGTAAATTCTTAATAAAATCCTAACTTCCTAATGCATAGATGTTCTCGATTACATAAAATCGATTTTCACCCTCAAATCTTATAAAGAAATTAATAAAAACGGATTCAATAGCAAATTTTAATTAAACTTGACAAAATGAAAGCATAACCTAATTTAAATCTTTTGTTTAAATTATGCTGACTATGTTTCAAAATATTGGGGTTTCATATTTTATTCACGCTGCAATGCTTGTATCGACAACCTAAGCAACCTACAAATTGTTTGATGACCCAACAGGGTGCCTTACCCATTTTGTTTTCGTACATATTTCCATTATGGATTTCATACACACCACCCCTACTAAAAACCTAGATTTATAGGATAGCTGTTTTGCTCAAACATTATTAGATTTAAACTTAAATGGGGTTTAAACCCCATTTAAGCCATAACTTTTTTAATCATATGTCACTGTCAAATTACAGAGTTCTAATTGTGTATCAGAAACCCAATAATCAGAGTCCCAAGTTAAAATTTTCTTTCTGCCATTTGGTAAAATATCAACTTCTGATCCACCATCAGTTACGTGTTGATCTGTGGATCCACCGATAATAAAATTCGTTGAATCAATCTTCGTCGCTTTAAAATCTTCTAAACTTAACATAATTTACGTTTTTTAATGAATCTCCTCTATTCAAGGGTTTGGAAAATATCCCTAAAGCTTTGGGATCAATCTGCAGCTTGAACTTCCGGCTTCAGGTCAAAGGTATTTTGAGTTTGTCCGAAAAAACCGGACAAAGCAGAAAATCTTTGAAAAAATTGACTTTTCCTCTGATCTATTGCTTAATAACGAAGCCTATGGCAAGTATTTTATCTTCTACATAATAAAAACTGCTTCTATGACGACAATATTCTAACTCAGCTCCCATTGATTTCATACACTCAAAAATTTCATAAACCGTTACATGAGTTACATTCAGTCTGTCTACAAGATCTCGGGCAGTACCTGCCCCTTTCATTCGGCAATTGAACCAAGATTCCGATGAGTTGTACTCTACTTTAACTGATTGCCATCCCCTTCCACCATCTCCCGCATCCCGTAAAAGTCTATAGATTTTTGTTTGAGGGGATTGGTGCTCCATTCGCTCCACTCTCCGGT
>PWLF01000133.1 GCA_003559475.1 Bacteroidales bacterium | reverse complement strand
TTGATTAGTCAATACATTTTTTAATTTTTTCACTAATTTCATATTTATACCTCTTTTAATTATTTGATTAGTTAAACTTATTTTATATACTACAGGCCTGCAGTGCAGGCCTGTAGTAATTATAGAAAACTTTAAACTGGAACACCTATTAATGCATCTCTAATGTTTTCAAATATGGCGGTTACACGACCCCCAATAGCTAATAGAATAATGGCCACACCAACAGCAATAGCCCCCAAAATCAGAGCATACTCCGTCAAACCCTGCCCTTCTTCATCCTTCCACAATTTCATCATTAATTCCTTCATTTTTATTCCTCCTTTAGTTTAATTTTACTTAATATTTTTAAGTTATGACAACTGTGATGCTCTTCCTTAACTGCACTAAATCAACATTTAATGAACTAGCATAAAGCTTGTCCTTCTTCCTGGAGCTTCACCTCCCTGAGTTGATAAGTATATATATTTTTGAAAACTGTATTGCTTGGCATTAATATTATAGCAATGAAATTTTTACCACAAGACACTTTAGTATAAACTTTTGATAGAAAATAAGGGTAATTAATATACTTATAAAGTAGTAACTCATTGTTATTTGTGACGTATACAAATTTTAACATAATGTCACATATTTGTATAGAATAATATTCTAAAACTTCATAAACCAGCTCTTCCAGTTAAGTAACCTTTCTTTTTAATTTTAACCTGTTTGGAAATATTTTTCATCATAAGATTGGATAGGCTTTTATCACCAAAAAGTATAGATTGTTATACTACTAAAGTAGTAGTTCAAAACAGGATAATAATGGTTTTTGGTGCCAATAATTAACATTAATTAAGAAGTAATCTTATTCATTTCTATCACAAGTTTTTTTATTTTTTTATGTATCCTGAAGGGTGTCACCGATATTAAATTATTCTTTCTTGATAAAAACAAAAATCCCGTGCCAGGCTGGGATTTTCTTAATAAAAATGAAAAATCCTGTTTCGGCAGCCTGGCGATCTTAGCAAATACCTTAGACCCATAACTTTGCGTGCCAGCCTTTCAGCTGGGTTGCCACTTTCGTTCAGAAACCTTATATTCTTCTCTATTAAAATCTATACAAAAATTTTATAATGTTTGGAAAATTTTTTCATCATAAAATTGTATACTCTTTTATTAAACAAAAGTATAGTCCCACATACTACTAAAGTAGTAGTGCCAAGTTAGATCCATTTCAGAAATTGTTTCAATCACTATCTTTTTATAATAACTTGCAGTTAATATAGTCCAAAACAAGCCAGGGGCTACAAGATAATTAACATTCGAGATTCTAAAATGTAAAGCCCTGACATAAACTTTTTACTACCAATTGTTTAATTTAAAGGAGGATGAAAAAATGAGACACAAATTATTAACTACAGCATTAACTTTGTTATTGCTTTTTTCAATCCTCAGTACTGTAAGTGCTGAGGAAAGAGTAACCCTTCATTTTGCTCATGTTGGCGCTGATAGTACTAACTTCTCCACCGAATCAGATTGCGGTGGTGTCAACGCAGGCGTAGTATGGCATTTAGTTCTTAACCAGCTGGACCCGGGAACTGAAACCCAAACCCTGCATGCAGTCTTCCAAAATGCAGGTCACCTGGAGGTTGTTGGACGTTCTGTCGGAAATGGAAGCCTTCAGCATTTCTATGTAGGGACCCCTGACGACGACATTCTTCTAGAAGCATACGTTGATGTAACAGGACAATCTCGAACCCCAAAACTACTTTTGAGCCATGTCTGTCATAAAGACCAGAAGGATGAAGAAAAAAAGGATGATGATAAAGAGAAAGAAAAGGACGACGATAAAAAGAAAGAAAAAGATGTTCCCCCTGAGGATCTAAAAGTAGATCCGGATGATAAAAAAGATATTCCTAAAGATCGTGTAATAGATGAAGAAAGAGAACTTCCGCAAACTGCAGGAACCTGTTCCAAGCTAATACCTTTCTCAATAATATTGGCAGCAGGCGGCCTTCTCTTAAAGACCAGAAAATATTAACTGACCTTATTCAGTTGTTAAATTTTCATAAACTGGTGATTTTTACCCCCCTTTTAGAGGGGTTTTTTCATTTTTTTATAGAATATAACTATACTTTACCTATCATTAACCAAATGAGTTATACCAAAGTAGCATTTAAAACTATTACTTTTTCCCATACCATTGTATACGATTTATTATTGCAGTAAATCCTGGAAAATTATATGATTACTTTACAAATCGGCTTATATCAAAGGGAAAAGGAAGTATGAAAATCAATAAAATGACATATTTCTCAATTACCCTGCCAAGTTCATAATTTTATTGGAAGCGATGAATTCCGGGTATACATGGACGCTTTATCCCGGATGGAGCCAGTAGCGTAACCGGCCAGAGGGCCGGTTTTTCTTTTCACTAAAAGATAGTCTCTACCTATAAAACCTTGTAAAAATAATATCTTCCTATTCAATTACTATCTGTAATTTGTACAAGCTAATGGTTAGTTTACTTTAAGAAAAATATTATGAATTGAGGTGATGCTGCACTGAACAAATGGCCAAGCTTTTAAAATAAATTCTTTATGAAAGGAGTGAGACCGTTATGAAAAGTAAAAGCTTTTCGCGCATAGCCTTAGTTATGCTGATTGTTGGGCTGCTAGCGCTTGGATCAGCAATGGTTGTTTTGGCAGATGACACCCCTAATAGACCTACTAACTGCCCAACACCAGTAATTGAGTTAGGAAATAATAACTCCGGTTGGTTTACATCAACTATTAATTTTCCTGGTTTAGGTGCTGGAGACCCTAAACCTGATAAACTCCCCTTACTAGGAAATTGTGATGAGTATGGATATTTAAAAATTGATCTTGCAGACAAACCTGACGCAGGTAAACCTGCTCTGGAAACGGGCTATTATTCCTATGGAGACCCTTATACTCATGGAACAAATGATGGTTTTAAAATTTACATTTGGAATGACGGTGACACATTTACCTGGCTGGCTGATTACCCTGTTTATTATGTTTACGCTAAGGGCGGTCCTCAAGGTGGTAACATGTACACTTATAACCCTCCTTCAACATTTGGCTGTGGCTTGTCCCAGCCGGGTGGAAATTGGAGCCATGTCAACTTTTACTACTGTGTTCCACCCGAGGATGAGGAAGAAGGGTACCTCAAAGTCGTTAAAGACTTCGAAGATGTACCCGACGACTACACTCTGCCCACTATCAATGTTACGGTTTCCGATAACAACGGGTTCAGTGATACCAAACCACTGGTACTGGTAAACGGTCAGTGGCAGGCGCTCTT
>PWLF01000209.1 GCA_003559475.1 Bacteroidales bacterium | reverse complement strand
TTAATATATTTATATATCTTTAAAATTATCAAAGCACACGGAAGCTCCTGGCGAATAGAAAAATATTTATAAAAAAGTTAAAAAACTTCATAAAAAGCATTGACAACCATAAATTAATGGTTTATAATGATATTAAGCTCAAAAGAGCAAATAAAATAAATCCTAAAGAGGAGGCAACAAAATGGAAAGATTTTACTCAAAAGTTTTAAAAACAATTTATAACCAAACACCCCGCTTTTTAATCGAGGAGCTGGAGGAGCCTAATCCAAACCACTTCTCCATAACCCTCAACAAATCAACTTTTTCTAAAAATAAAATATACAACATCACAGTTCAACATACCTGGGGAGGCCCAATCCTCATAATCTACCTAAATGGTTATCCCCAAATAACCCAAAAATTTAAAAATGAGGAAGAAATAATAAACTTCCTCAAACAAAATAAATACCTCTAAAGCCCGAAAGGGCTTTTTTATTTCTGAAAAATATTTAAAAACTTTACTAAAACCTATTGCATTTTGTTTTAAAATAGTTTATAATGTTATTAGAAGATAAAAAATAGTTCTAAAGGAGAGAGAAAAATGGCAAAGAAAAAAGATAAAGGGTTAGCACAAGTAAACATCGAAGGCAGAAGATACGGAATCCGAGCTACATACCACGCTCTGGAGAGAATGGAAGAAAGAAAAATAGAAGCTGAAACAGTAGTAGGAAACATTTTACTCCTCGGAAAAGAAAAAATAAAAGAATTGCAGGAGCTAGAGCAAGAAATAATAATAATTGATGAAGATACCGACACAAGCTTAGTAATAGGATTTAAGCAGAATAAAATAAAAGTTATCACCGTAATAAATAAGAGCAATGTTTTCGTAAAGAAAGGCACAAAAATAGTAAACTTATAAAAAATCTTAAAGAATAGGGAGGTAGTAAAATGGAAAATTTAAAGCTAGAAATGCTGTGGGAAAGACTTAACAGAGATGGTGAAGTTGGAATGACAGTTGAAGATTTTGGTAAATTTCAAGAAATTATGTTTATATTTTTAGCGCCTGGAGATAGTTTTAGAGTTGAAAGAACAGTTGCAGGAGTTTTAGTAACATTAAACTAGTTCCGCAGAAAAGGGGGTAGTAAAATGAAAGGCAGTTTAATGATTCATTATTGGAATGAAAAGGAAAAAAGATTGGATTCGGAAACTTATGAAAATATAGAACGTGAGGAAGTATCTATAGCGATAAAATTATTTATGACTACAGAGAAAGCAAAATATCATGTCCAGTTTACCTGGAATCCTAAGGAGGGCAAATAATGGAAAAAATAATAATTAATATTAACGGAACCGAGGGAAATATTTTCTTTATAATTAGTAGAGCCACGAACTGCTTAAAGTCATATGGGAAAGATAAGGAAGCGCTTGAAATGCAAAATAAAGTATTCAAAGCAAAATCTTACGAAAAGGCGCTTTCAATTATTAAAGAATATGTTCCTAATTTTGAGTTTGTAAAATAAATTCTAAAGGAGAGAAAAAATGACTAAATTAACAGGTTTACTTATAAGGGTTGACAGAAGCGCTGAAATTGTAGAATTTGAACCAGAATACTGGAGAAGCATAGGGAATGTAATTAATGGTTGGATAGAGATTGTAAGGCCAAAAGCCGCTAGGAAACTTGGTATTTTTACAGATAATATGTGCTTCGTTTGCGATGAAGAAGGTTTGCTAAAAAGGAAGTCTTTTAACTTAATTGCTTCAATATTATACGGAGATTTTATTGCCGGTGATATTGTGGTATTAAAAGAAGAATTTACTCACGATGGACTCGATTTTATTAGTTTATCTGAAAAGGAAATTAATACTTTAGTAAAATTATTGTCTTTAAGGTTGTTTAAGGTTGTAGGACAATAGTAAGTATAAAAGCTTCTGGGAGGTCACTAAAGGCCTCCTGGGTAAGCCTAGAAAAAAGTTTGACAGCTATTGACATATATGATATAATTGAAAAGACAGAAAGAGTTATAAAGAGAATATATAATATATAATATATAATTATTACATAAAGAAACTATTTATTAGTTCATTATTAAAAGGAGAGGATTGGTATATTATGTGTAGAAAAATAGAGTATGTAGATAGCTTAGTTAATGGGCAATTAATAGCTTTTAAAATAGGTAGTGGTGATAAAGAAAAAGTAATATCTGGAATGGTAAAAGAGGTTAATAATTCTTATGTAATAACCGAAACAAAGAATGGTGTAAAGTTTAATGTTAAAAAGAAGAATATTATTTGGGTAAAAACAGGAGAAAGATGGCCTAAAGGTGTTTATTTAGCTCTTAAAGGTAAGGCTGGTGCTGATGAGTTTAAACGCAGATAATTAAAGGTCCCAGTGATGTAAGGGTAGCATATTAGGTGTGCATAGTCTAAAGGACCAGATTCGAACCCTGGCTGGGGCTCCAAATAAAAGGGGGCTAAAATTTGAAGATAAAAGAGTTAATAAAGCTTGCGTGGGATTTAAAACAAAGTATTCAGAATAATACACACGAATATAATGATATTCGTAATGATATTTTGAAGTATTTAAGGAAAAGCACAACCAAGGCGGTAAGTATAAATAATATTACTGCAAAAGTGATAGAGAAGAACACTGTTATATATTACGAAGATATGTTAGAGAAAACACTACCCAGGGACAAATTTGACAAAGTTGTTAGTAAGAGATATAATATAAATAACATCAAAGATTTCGTTAAACTTTTGCAAGCGCACGGAATAACCAAGAAGCAATTCAAAAAATATGTAGATGTAGAAATGGAGGTAGATAAAAAGAAAATTGATAAATTAGTTGATTTAGGAGAAATCAGCATGGAAGAATTAGAAGGGTGTTATCTAGTAAGCACCATAGAGTATGTAGACCTTAGGAAAGGGGTGAAGTAAAAATTGAGTTTAGACCTGGCGGTAAAGAATTAGCTAAAGTTTTAAAATATTATGGATTATATGAAGGGTTATCTGAATACAAAATAGTTTGCCCTTTCCATGAAGATTCAGAGCCAAGCATGTTGGTAAATTTGCACAAAGGAGTATATTTTTGTTTTGGTTGTAATGCGTCGGGAGACGCCTTTTCTTTTATTAAAAGTATAAACCCTAACCTAGGAGATTTAGAGCAATATTTTTTGTATTATAAGATTTTGAAAAGTAAGAAGGTAAAAGCGCTTAAATATAAAAGTATTACTAAGCGCCACAAGGCCTCCAGTGAGCAATTACTAATTGAGGCAATAGATTATTATTATAATTTAAAATCTGTTCAATGGGGGCGAACTGGGAGCCACGCAGAAGCATATATGAAGCGCAGGGGCTTCTT
>PWLF01000123.1 GCA_003559475.1 Bacteroidales bacterium | reverse complement strand
TATTTTTCAAGTTCTTCAGTTCCTTCATCCGTTACCACAGCCAGTGGATAATAGTTATTAGAATTGAGCCGGTACGATATTGCCAGATATTTTGCCAAATACCGATAGTATGCGCCAACTGCTATGGTAATGAATCCTCTGTTGTATTTACTCATGTGTTTCGCATGATTAGCATTACATAAAGTCTTGAAAAGAATTCAATACCCCAAAACTGAAATACTGCTGCTATATACTCAGGACAGGTGAACAGGCCGGATCTATATATTCTATTTTTTCTAAACTTTATAAGATTTGCCGGTATTGCAGTTATACAGTTCCACAGAGACAAAATGCTTTGAAAAGTTGAACTTCCATTTTCATGTAACTTATTTAGTGCTTTTATGCCTTTATAAACCCTCACCTTTTTCCAAAACTGTTGTTTTAGGTTACGGGGCGGATGCCACACAACGGTATCCTTCAAAAACGTCATTGAAAAGCCGGCCTCTTTTACACTTTGGCCAAACTGCATATCCCCGCCCGAATAGAGCGTATCGAATAAGCCAATTTTGTTAAATACTTTCCGTTTTACGGCCAAAAAAGCGGTTGGCCCGAAGTGCTGCTCTCTGAAATAGGATTCCACGGGAAAAGCTGTGGCCGCATAGAGCTTTTCCGCAAGGGTGGTGCACTCCTCCGGCGGAACCCGGATATTCCCGGCAATGTAGTCATACGATTTAGATGCTTCCAAAACATCCTGCATCCACCCTTTTGAAAATTTAAGGGGAACATCCAAGAATAAGAAGAGATCTCCATTTGCTTTTTTTATACCCTCGTTACGTGCATGATAGGAACCTTGAGAGGGTACAACATCAATACAAGGAATTTTAAACCGTTCAGTCTGAAGATTTTCTACATATCTCTTGATATCCGGATTAGCGTCGTCATTCACTACAACAATTTCTACAGTATCTTTTGACAATTGAATACTGTGAATTATGGATTGTAATGTACTGCTGAGTTTTTCTACACTGTCTTTAACAGGAATGATAATAGATATTTGGGAACCTTTCATATTTTGATAAAATAAGTCTTAGCAAATATTTTACTATGATTAAGAGAATTTAGTTGTCTAAAATGAATATGAAATATCTATATGTTACTCAGTTACTTTTAAATTACGGTGGATTTTATTTTGCATTAGTAAAATTATAATTTTAATAATCGAACAATGCTTTGTTAAAGTTTTATCTTAATTTTTTTAATTAAATTCATCTTGAAGACAATTTTATATGAATTATTTTGTAAACAACATTCTATATTTTAACACATTTTCTTTGAACTTTTTCATATTATTTTTTGACTTTTCTACCTGGATTAAAAATAGTATTTGCCGTTCAATTAATTTATTATTATTAATTGCAAATGCTCCTGGAATTTTAAACTTTTTTTTAGAATCTTCATAACCAATGTTTAATACAGGTGCACCAGCAATCTGATAATCAATAAGTTTTGAAGGAAACTGATGGAGGCCTTTATTAAGAATATTTATCAAAATATCCATTTTTGACATTATGTCAATCAAAACCTCTCTATCAACATTTTCTGTAATATTTACTTCTTCTAATAAATCATAATTTTTTAAATATTCTAATACAAATTTTTCTATTTTTAAACTAAAAATATGAAAATTGAATTTTACACCCTTGCACTTTAAATTTTTCAAAGCAACAATCAATTCATATGGATCTCTAATATCTTTGTAAAACCGCCCCGCATAACAGAGATTTATTATTGAACTATCAACATAATAACCAGATTCCATTTTCTTTTCCGGAAATATTTGTTCAATAATTTTAAAATTATTTGATAAGAAAGGAAATTGCTCCAATTGATTTTCAACTGGAATAATGACTTTATCTGCACTTCTCATAACTTTCTTCTCCAGTAGTTTCCTGATCCATTCACCTCTTTTACCCAAATTCTTATAGTGTTTAAAATATGGGTCACCTGAATCTATGTAGAACTTCTTTGACAAGCCTAAAGCTTTTAATGTATAACCAATTATTGAAGTGGATAGTGGATTTGCCAAACATAATACTATATCGTATTTCTTTCGAATTTTAACAGTTTTAAATAATACTTTTAGAGAAAAAAATGTTCCTTTATCAGGTGATGGTATAACATAATAAGTTATATATCTAAAAATTTTATTCATTAATGATTTCTGTGTAATATTATAAATATTTATCTTATTTAGATTGTATAATTCATACCTAAAATGATTATTTACATTTTCAATGATTTTTAAATCATCTTTGTCTTTAGGAATATACATATCAACTTTACATCCAAGTTCAATCAGCAAACTCAAAATTCCAATGAGCTGCGTAGGTCTTGCTCCATTTTCAACTGGACTATAGTAAGATATCAACAATACTTTCATATATATTATATTTTAATATTATGTCTTATATATATCATTGGGTTAAATATCATTTTCCGAAGACTTTGCAAAACCCCCTGAGTTCCTAAGTTTTTAATTGGATTCAGTTATTTTTGGTTCAACATAAATTTTTATCTAAAATTAGATTTTTTCATGGCTGACGGTGATCAATTAAGCTTTGGCGACGGACTTCTTTCAAACAGGCGAAAAATCAGCAAACTTTCCAAACACTTGGCAAAGCTCGACGAGATCATCGACTGGCAGCCTCTGGTCCGGGAAATCTCAATCCTCGATAAAACCGATAAGAAGACCGGTGGACGGCCATCACAAATATTCAGCCCGCCACTACGGCTGGTACTACGGAGTACTGGACAAGGCCAAACGCAATCAGCCGCTCTCAGGCTCCCAGAAAAAACGAAACCAAAAGCTGAACAGCGTTCGGGCAGCCGTGGAACATTCGTTTGCGTGGATGAAGACCAAGGCGAATCTTGTCGCCATGCGAGCTAAAAACCAGGCTCGAAACCGGCTGCGATTCCTCTTTGCCTGCATTGGATGGAATCCGCCAGCCGGCGGAGCCGGATTCTTACTTAGAAAAACCAACCCCGTGGGATCGGTAGCTCTATGAAACGCAAAATGAACATAAAATTAGCTTTTCAGGGCCTTTTGAAGGCCTCTGGCAAGGTTTGCCGACTTAAAGTTGGTAGAAATGTTATCCATGGTATGAAAATCAGATCAACATTCAGCCACAAAAATTAAATCAAAGAACAACGAAGGGTTTTTCAAAGCCTTTGGAAAAAGAAATCAATAAGCTTAATTAATTCTACGCAAAATATATGCCCCTTTTTCCAAATCAATATATTCAGCTTTTAAGTCATCGAAGGAATCTAACCAGGCTTCAACTATTTTTCCTTCTGTTTTTCTATTTC
>PWLF01000117.1 GCA_003559475.1 Bacteroidales bacterium | reverse complement strand
TGATAAATTAATAAAATAGAGAACATAAAGTTACATTTTTACTGCTACCATTAATATGATATCGGGACAACTATTCATTATTAGCCTCATTTACCCATTTTTTTACCATTAGAAATGGATATTTTTCTAAAATACCAAAATGTTCAAGTTGTTTTGCTTTAAGCTTTACCAGGATAGGAGATGAAATGCCGCAGAGAAACTTAACGATATCTAATGGATTACAATTTATTCCAGCAGCTTTTATAAATTCATCAGTGAGTTTATTATAGTTGTAAGTTTCCAGAGGTGGTAACTGAATTGTATGTTCAATAACAGCGGGACCGGTCCTACAAAATGAGCAGTGTCCACATTCATCTTTTTTTATGTCCTCATCAAAGTATTGGGCAAGCTTTCTGCTAATACAAGAAGAACTTTCAAAGAAATCAATCATGTTGTGTATTCTTTCTATTTCTTTTTTTTCTTTTGTTTCAAAAAGCCTGTAAATTTTTTCCCCTAACAAATGGGGATTAAAATCGCTTTTTAAGATGTCATATCCTTCTATTGCCTGTTTGGATTGAAGCTCAATCCATCCTTTCTCTGAAAAATATTCTAGAGCAGCAATAACCCGTTCTCGTTCTACCAGTTCATAACTCTTGAGAATGTTCTGCATATTTAAATATGTCCAAATCCTTTTGGTGTGGCAATTATTAAAAATTTCTTTAACAAAGGTTCTTCTTTCACCCTTAAATTTGTTTACAATTTCCAGAGGCTCTATATGATATTTAAACATATATTCTTCAAAGCGAGTATACTTGTGGTGGATAATCCCCTCCATTTCCAGATAAACAAGCAGCGTTTTTAGCGGCAGCAGCCGTATGTCCAGTTCGTAAGAAAGTGTTGTATATTTAATTTCCCAAACCGGTTTATTGTAACTTATTATTATTTTTAGCAGTTTGTTAATAGCCTGCTTTTCTGGAGTATCCCCATAAATAAAGTTCTCAAGCACGGTGATTTTGTCCCGGTTGGCCAATACCTCACAAAAGGAGCTTCTACCGTCTCTTCCGGAACGCCCTATTTCCTGGCTGTAGTTCTCAATAGATTTTGGCAGGTCATAATGAATTACCCTCCGGATATTTTTTTTATCTATTCCCATTCCAAAAGCTATGGTCGCCACGACACAATCTATTTCTCCGGCCATGAATTTATTTTGAATCTCTTCTCGTTTTTCATCAGCCATTCCCGCGTGATAAGGATAAGCACAAATATCGTTATTACTAAGAAACTCTGCAACATGTTCTGCTGTTTTCTGCAGAGTTACGTAGACTACAGTGGGAGCTTTAGGGGATTCATTAAGTCGTTGGAGCAGGCGCTCTTTTTTTTCTGACTCCGGAGTGGGTGACACCTGTAAATAAAGGTTATTCCTATAGAAACCTGTAACCATAACATTATTACGGGGTACTTCAAACTTATGGCACATATCATTTATAACCCTTCTTGTTGCAGTAGCCGTTAATAGCAATACCTGGGGAATACCGAATTCTTTTTTATAAGCCGGTAACTTTAAATAATCAGGGCGAAAATTATGCCCCCATTCCGATATACAATGTGCTTCATCTACAACCATAAGGGAAATGTTCATCCTTTTGAGTTGAGCGCGAAAACGCTCATTTTTAAAACGTTCAACGGCTATCATCAGTATTTTTAAGTTACCATTTCTAGCTTTTTCAAGTATTTGATTGTATTCGTCTTTACTGAGAGTAGAATCAAGGCGTGCTGCCGAAATATCATGTCTTAATAGAAAGTCTATTTGGTCTTTCATAAGTGCCAGCAAAGGAGAAACTACCAAAGTCATGTGTGGCAAAAACATGGCTGAAAGCTGATAGCAAAGTGATTTTCCTGCTCCGGTTGGGAAAATAGCTGCAGCAGACTGACAATCTACAATATTGGATATTACTTTTTTTTGCCCTGTTTTAAATTTATGAAAACCAAAATACTTTTTTAAACCTTGCTCGATCATGATTAACACCTTACCCTTACCTGTAATTATTTCCATACTTTAAGTAATATAGATATGTTATCATGTGTAGGAAATTCCGGCCCTACCTTCGACAGTTTCCAGGATCTCCTAAAAGAGGTCCCGCTTTCGTTTAAAAAGGTTTATCTGTTTTATTAGACATTTGTGAATGTTTTCCTTCCATTATCCTTCCAAATTATTATATTTCTTCCATAATTTTTTTAATAGCCTATTTTTTTCTAAGGAAGGAATATTACGGTAAAGTATAGAAATTGAAGTATAATTACATTATCAGTTGATTATCTTTAATATGGAGGGGCTGCTTGTGGGGTGAAGAAAGAAAAACTAACTTACAGCATTGATATTTTAAATGCATTAAGGTTAATAAAAAGCAATTTTGAAAAAGTCGGCATGGAACTTGATACCCGCTATATGGACTATTTTGGAGAATGTCCGCGCTGCGGGGATACTTTCAAGATCTACCGGCAAGAGATAAAAAATGCTGCAACTGTATCTGCATTTTTAAATATGGAACAGCAGAAAGGAATTGCTTATTGTCTGTGCAAAAAATGCGTAAAAGAAATGTCGATATTCACTGCCACAAAGGATGCGGAAAATACAGAAAAGCGAATATTTGAAAAAATACCCGATTTAAACCGCACAAAAAAACCGTCTAGAGCGGAAATTCAACTGGAAAACCGATTGTTGCAGAAAATTTTCGGTTTTTAACGACACTTGCTTCATTGCTTGATATCGGAATAATAAAATGCTGACTGCTCCCGTGGCTTGATTTAAGCATAAGCTTTTAGGATATCCTTTCAGAAAAACCAGGTTGTTGTCCCAATATTTAGAGGCCTTCTATACTTTTTTTGTCTTGTTACTTAACATAATTATATCGAATGTTGCAGTATTAGACTACTGATTAAACACACCGAAAAATTATGGGGCGGTTGAGGTTTTTATCAATGATAATGAGTTCAAGGGGTTAAAGGGAACTTAATAACAGTATGGAGGAAGCAATCTTCTAAAAACAATTTAGGAATCGTGTTTTATTGAGAAAAAGCAAACTAACTAAGTGGATGGTTTTGAGGGTCCAGGATAATAGGGGTAGTTGTGGGGTTGTTCAGGTTAATTAATTTCAATCTGCAATAAAAGGATAGTGCTCTTTAGCCCATGTGAAAAAATTTGATGGTGTACCGATAGGTATCCCTCTAAAAGAACCCAAACTTATCATGTGTCTTTTATCTAAAGAAATGATATATTTAGCATTTCCTGCTTCTGCTGCAAATAAAAAAGGGTCATCATCCCGGTCACTCGAGACAAATTCCCAATCATCAGGCATATCGGAAACCAT
>PWLF01000026.1 GCA_003559475.1 Bacteroidales bacterium | reverse complement strand
CCGGCATTTTCAGTACAGTGACCGATATCAATTTTTATTTCATCATGATAAATATTAATAAGGTTTGCTTTTTGTGACTTAGCTCTGCTTGCTGTCTTTATTATATTAAAGTTGAAGTCATTGAAATTAAGAGTTTTACGATAATAAGATGCAACTTTAGATGATCCGTAAACAACTGGAGTCATTAATTCCAGCATTCTTGAATCTGATAAAGCTTTCATTATTATTTCATAACCAATACCATTAACATCTCCATGCGTTATACCTATTTTTACCGGTTTATTTGTTTCCTCTTTTTGGTTCATAGTAATTTATATGTTTAATATTCAACATAAGTTGAAATATGATTATTTCTTATTTGTTTTTTCTGTAATTTTTTTTGCAAAGTTAAATAAAAGTCTTACACCAACTCCTGTTCCACCTTTTCCTTTGTATGATTCTTTTTGCGACATGTATGCAACTCCTGCAATATCAAGGTGTATCCACGGGTAATCTATGAAACGGCTAAGGAATTTTCCGGCTGTTATTGCTCCTGCATTGTTGCTTTTGCCTATATTCTGAATATCTGCGATATCAGATTCTATTTCTTTATCATATTCATCCCAAAAAGGCATTTTTGCTATTCTTTCGTATGTTTCTAGTCCGGATTCTTCTAAATCAGCTAGTTGTTTATTAGCATTTGATTCCATAGCAACCATTCCATGTTTTCCTATTGCTCTTTCGGCTGAACCTGTTAGTGTTGCAATATCTATAACCAGAGAAGGTTTATATTTTGAAGCATAACATAAAGCGTCAGCAAGTATAAGACGTCCTTCTGCATCGGTATTAATAATTTCAACGGTAACATTATTGCTCATAGTAATTACGTCTCCGGGTATCATAGCATTATTCCCGGGTTGATTGTCAGTAGCAGGAATAAGTCCTATGATATGAACAGGGAGTTTTGCTTTTGCAATTGCATATATAGCTCCAAAAACAGCTGCACCGCCTGCCATGTCTGACTTCATCTCTTCCATGCCTGAGGCTGGTTTTAGGCTAATACCACCTGTGTCAAAAACAAGTCCTTTGCCAACTAAAACAATAGGTTTTTTGTTTTTTTTACTCTCAGGACACCATTCAAGCTTAATAAAGGCCGGCTCAGTTGAGCTGCCACTATTAACAGCAATAATGCCTGCCATTTTTAATGCAGAGAGTTGACTTTTGTTAAAAACCTCTGTTTTTATTCCTAGTGGATTACATAGTTTTAAAATATTATCTGCAAAGTCCATTGCTTTCATATCTCTGAAAGGAGTATTTATCAAATCACGACAATGATAAACGCCCTCAGTTATGGCTTTAAGCTCAAGAATATCACTTTTTGTAATATTTTTGCCGGTTATATTTATGCTTTTTATAGCTTCGGAGTCTTTATTGCTTTTGTATTTTAAAAATTTATAATTGCCTAATATTAAGCCTTCTGAAAAAGCTTTAATTGTCGCAGATTCAGCACTTAAGCCATTTATATTTATTGAGTTTTGATTATGGCGTAATAAAAATTTCCCAACCTTATCTCCTTGTTTTCTTAAAGATTCAAGTTTTTTGTAAACAGTATTTTCTTCTTTAACTATAACAATAATTACAAAATGTGTATACTTATTGAAGGAAAAATTATGTTTTTTATGTTTTTTAAATTGTTCAGACACAAAAGTTGCTTCTTCCTTATTAAGCATGCATTGTTTAATAGAGCTTAAATCGTTTAAAATAAAAACAATGCTTTCTTCTTTTGATTTTTTATCTGTTAAGTTTATCTTCATAAATTCAAAAATTTTGCACCAAAGTTAAAAATAATTTATTCAATCATGAAAATAATATTTTCCGATGTGCTTATTTTTTAACTTTAATAATTATTTATGGAGTAGTGATAAGAACAAAAGTATAATCTGATAATACTATTTGTTTAGTTATTTAATTCTTTAATAAATCAAAAAACTAAAAATGTAATATGCTAAATTAAGATATTTAAGTATTATTCTAATTAGTCATTCATTGACATAAGAAATTCTTCGTTAGATTTTGCAAGTCTTAATTTTTCAAGTAAGAAATCCATAGCTTCTAGAGGAGTCATGTCAGCAATAAATTTTCTTAAGACCCAAATTCTGTTAAGCATTTCTTTATCTATTAGCAGGTCTTCACGCCTTGTTCCTGAAGCGACAATATCAATTGAAGGGAAGATTCTTTTATTTGATAATCTTCTGTCAAGCTGAAGTTCCATATTTCCTGTTCCTTTAAATTCTTCAAATATGACTTCATCCATTTTCGAACCTGTATCAATAAGTGCTGTAGCAATAATTGACAAAGATCCTCCTTTTTCAATATTTCTTGCTGCACCAAAGAAGCGTTTAGGCTTGTGTAGTGCATTTGCGTCAACACCTCCGGAAAGCACTTTTCCCGATGCCGGAGCAACTGTATTAAATGCTCTTGCAAGTCTTGTTATTGAGTCAAGCAATATTACTACATCGTGTCCGCATTCTACCATTCTCTTTGCTTTTTCAAGAACTATATTGGCAACTTTAACATGCCTTTCTGCAGGTTCGTCAAAAGTTGAAGAAATGACTTCTCCATTAACATTTCTAGCCATTTCAGTAACTTCCTCAGGTCTTTCATCTACAAGTAAAACTATAAGGTAAACCTCAGGATGATTGTCAGCTATAGCATTTGCAATATCTTGTAATAAAATAGTTTTTCCAGTTTTTGGTTGTGCAACTATTAAACCTCTTTGTCCTTTTCCTATTGGAGCAAACATATCAATAATACGAGCTGATAAATTTGCATTTGGATGGCTGGTTAGATCAAATTTTTCATCAGGGAAAAGGGGTACAAGAAAATCAAAAGGGACTCTGTCGCGAATTTCATTTGTTTCACGACCATTAATTTTATGAACTTTTATTAATGGAAAATACTTTTCGTTTTCTTTTGGTGGCCTTATTCCTCCGCTAACAGTATCTCCGGTTTTTAATCCAAAAAGTTTTATTTGAGATTGAGAAACGTAAACATCATCAGGAGAGTTTAGGTAATTATAATCAGAAGATCTAAGAAAACCATAGCCATCCGGCATAATTTCCAAAACCCCTTCAGCAGTTATTATGCCATCAAACTCGTAAGCTGAATCTCCTCTTTTGTCATATTTTTGTCTATGGTGTGAATCTTTCTGTTTTGATTGAGAAGTGTTTTCGCGAACAGGTTTGCTTTTTTTATCAGATTTATCAGATTTGTCATTTTCTTTTTTACCAATAAGGTCGGTATTGTCAACATTTTTTGTATCATCAATCGGGTCATTGTTTTTTTTCCCGGAAGCTGTGTCTTTTTGTTTTGTTTTAGGGATTTCTGATTTGTTTTTATTTCTTTCAGGTTTTTTATCACTTGAAGATTCAGCAGGTTTTGATACAGTATTTTTTTCTTCTTTTTTTGCTACTTTCGAATGCTTTTCTTGCATTTTTTTTGGCTGGGAACTCTTTTTATTTTTCTTTTCTGTTTTTTTAGAGTTTTCAGGTTTAAGAGCTTGTGCATCAAGAATTTTGTAGATAAGTTCTTCTTTTTTGTAGGAGTCTACTTTTTTAATATTTAACTCTTTTGCTATTTCTTTTAGTTGAGTTAAAAGTTTACCGTTTAATTCTACTATGTCGTACATGTAATAACTTATTATTTTATATTTATTAGTTTTTAAATTTCTGTGTTATTTTTTTAAACTTAGGCTAATAAAAAATTATTTAACAGCCATTGTTATTGATAGGATTATATAAAACTCATTTGAAATTATCTCAATATATTTATACCTTATTAATATAGTTTATGGTATTAAAAAAGAATAAATTGCAGGCAGAAAATCTGATGCAAATATAGTTATTTGTTTTAGACAACAAAAAAAAATGACAAATAATTTATATTTTTTTTATTATTTTCGGTAAATCTTTTAATAGAGCAATCTCTTTCATCTTTTGTTTTGCTTCTTGTACAGGTGATCCGAAATAAGTTACTCCCCCTTTTAGAGATTTTGCTATTCCGGATTGACCGAGAACTACTGCTGCTTTTCCTATAGTTAAATCTTTTTGTACGCCAACTTGCCCCCAAAGTATAACATCGTCTTCAATAGTAACGCATCCTGATATTCCAACTTGTGCTGCAAATAAACAATTTTTGCCTATTACAGTATCATGACCTATGTGTATTTGGTTATCCATTTTTGTTCCACTTTTTATTAATGTATTATGTGTAACTCCACGGTCAATCGTACAACAAGCTCCAATTTCTACATTATTTTCAATAATAGCACTTCCACCACTTTCAAGTTTATCCAAATAATCAGTTCTTCTTTTATAATAGAAAGCATCAGACCCAATTACTGTATTTGAATGTATTATTACGTTATCTCCGATTACAGAATGATCATATATTGAAACATTTGCATGAATTAAGCAGTTTTTACCAATTTTTACATTGTTTCCTATAAAAGCACCGGGCTGAATTATTGTTCCTTCTCCTATAACTGCTGAATCGCTTATATTTTTTGAAGAGGATTCAAATGACCTGAACTTTTTAATGATTTTTACAAAATCGCGAAACGGATCATCTGAGTATATAAGGGCTTTTCCATTTGGCCTAGCAACTTTTTTATTGATAATGACAGTAGTAGCTTTTGATTTTAAAGCTTTATCATAATATTTTGGATGATCTACAAAAGTAATATCTCCTTTTTCTACTCTGTGTATTTCATTTATGCCTGTAATAGCAAAATCGGGTTTGCCATCATATTCAGCATTAAGAAATTTTGCGATAGTATTAAGATTCTGACTTGGATTGAAATGCATTATTTATTTTAGGTATAAATTTTAATTTTATGATTTTTTTGCTCGTTCTGAATATTCTTTAGTTCTAGTGTCAACTTTTATAATTTCTCCTTCATTAACAAACAAAGGGACATTAACTTTAGCACCTGTTTCAACGGTAGCAGGTTTAAGTGTATTTGTAGCTGTATTACCTTTTACTCCCGGTTCAGTATAAGTTATTTTTAGCTCTACAAAAGCAGGAAGGTCACATGTTAAAGGGGTTTCTGTATCAGCGTGAAACATTATTTCTGCTTCTTGTCCTTCTTTTATTAATTCGGGTGCACTTATTAACTCTTTTTGAATACAAATCTGGTCAAAAGTTTCTTTATGCATAAAATGGTATCCTGAGTCATCATTATAAATAAACTGGTATGGCCTTCTTTCAACTCTTGCGATGTTAATTTTTACTCCTGCATTGAAAGTGTGTTGTAATACTTTACCTGTTTTAAGGTTTTTAAGTTTAGTTCTTACAAAAGCACCACCTTTACCCGGCTTAACGTGTTGAAATTCAACAATAGTAAATAACTCATTGTTATGCTCAATACATAACCCATTTCTAAAATCTGATGTTGTTGCCATATATAATTGATAAATTACAAATATATTATTTTAAATGCGGAACAAAAATAATAAAAATTATTTTGCAAAAGACGTATCATTTAATATTATTAACATGTTTTTTAATAATATTTTTAAAATCTTCTTCATTTATAGGCTTTATAATATAGTCATCCATGCCATATTTTAAGTATTTTTCTCTGTCACCTTCAAAAGCATTTGCGCTTAATCCAATAATTGGGGGTGATTTTTTATACTTTTTTCTTAATATTTTAGTTGCAGTAACTCCGTCCATTACCGGCATTTGAATATCCATCAAAATAAAATCAAAATCATTTTCTTCAACCATATCTATTGCTTCTTTGCCATTTTTTGCTGTATAAACTTTATGTCCCATAGATTGTAAAAGAAGTGACACAACCTTTTGATTAACCACTTTATCTTCAACATGAAGTATTTTGAGATTTCTTTTCTCAATACTTTTCGTTTTTTTATCAGTTTTAAGAGTTTTAGGTTTAGAAGCGATTTTTACTTTAAAAGTACACCAAAATCTGCTACCCTCTCCATATTTGCTGTTAACACCTATTGTTCCTCCCATCATTTCACATAATTCTTTGCAAATAGACAATCCTAATCCCGTCCCTTCAAAATTCCGAATATCATATTGTTCAATTTGTGAGAAAGGTTTAAAAAGATTATTTTGAACATTTGGTTTTATGCCTATGCCTGTGTCTTCTACCTCCAATTTTAACATAAAATTATCACTGTTTCCCAAACTGCCATCATATTCAATCCTTAAAAAAATATGACCTTCTTTAGTAAATTTAACAGCATTTGACATTAAGTTTTGAATAACCTGAAATATTTTTTGTTCATCTGCTTCAATGTATTCAGGTAGGTCAGGGTCAAGATGTGTTGTTAATTTTATGTTTTTGTTGCAGATAGATTTAAATAGCTTGAAAGCATCTTTTATTAATGATTTTAAAGGGAAGGGGTTAGTTTTAATATCTGCTTTCCCGGCTTCAATTTTTGAATAATCAAGAATTTGGTTTATAACAGCTTTTAGATTTTCTGTTGAAAATTTAATAGTACTCAAATATTCTTTTTGGTCTGCCGTAAGATTTGTTTTTGTTAGTATGTCTGTCATCCCTGCAATTCCGGTAAGAGGAGTCCTTATTTCATGACTCATATTTGCCAAAAAGTTTTGCTTAAATTTTAATGCCTCTTTCGCAATCAATACTTCTTGTTGTAGTTTTTCTGTTCGTTTTCTTTCTGTTATGTCTCTTGTTATACCCAAAATATTAATGTTTTTAGAATCTCCAATCTGAGTTGTACTTATTTCAATATCCTTTAACTCTCCGGTTTTGGTTATTATTTCTATTTCATAAGAAGATGGCAAAATTTCATTTCTTTTTCTTTTAATGTACCTGTTCTCAGCAATTTCCTGACCTTTTTTAGTAAGCATACAAGAAAAATCAAAATCCTTGGAAAGAAGCTCATCTCTCGTGTATTCAGTGATTTCACAAAATCTGTCATTGATATAAACAAATTTTTTCTCTACCATAAGATATATTCCATCAAAAGCATTTTCAACAAGGTTGCGAAATTTTTCTTCACTTTCTTTAAGTGCCTTTTCAGCAATTTTTCGTTGAGTTATATCTTCTACGGTTCCGTCATAATAAATAATTTTGCCGTTTTTGTCAGTTATTGCTTTAGCGCTTTCTCTAACATGCACTACAGACCCGTCTTTTCGTATCCCTTCACTTTCGTATCCTGTAAGTTCTTTGTTTTTTTCTAATTTCTTTTTAAAAAAACTTCTTGATAAATCATTAGAAAAAAACTTAGTGTTTTCTAAGTTTCGGGATTTTAATTCATTAAAAGACTTATATCCCAGCATTTTAACTAGTGAAGGGTTTGCTAATAATATTTGTCCATCAGGAGTTGTGCGATAAAGACCTAAAGAACTGTTTTGATATAAAGATCTAAATCTTTCTTCGCTTTCTATTAGTGCTTTTTCTGCATTTTTTTGCTTAGTGATGTCTCTGTATATTGACAGATATTGTTTTTTTCTGCTCCATATAATTTCTTTTCTGTAAACGATGAGGTGTCTGATTTCTCCATCTTTTCTAATTATACTGATTTCGTATTCTTTAGGACCTGTCCTTTCAGATTCTCTTATTTTTTTTCTTTTTAAAAAATCTTTATAACTCTCCGAAGTGTATCGTTTTCTTATTGGTGTGTTAATTAATTCATCAATACTGTTATACCCATAAATGTCAAGTATCGCTTTGTTTGCATAAATTGTTTTGTAGTTTTTGTCAACAATCCGCATGCCTAAAGGTGATTCTTCAAGTGTGTTTCTGTAATTTTCTTCAGCTTCTATTAATGCTTTTTCGTATTCTTTTTGCTCAGTTACATCACGAATTATTGCTATAAGGTTATTGTCGTCAAGAGGAGACATCCTTGCCTCAAAAAAACATAATTTGTTATTTACTGTTAAGCTGTACTCAACTCTTTTTAGTTTTTTAGTTTTTATGCAACTTCTATATAGTTTTAAAAATTCTTTTGCTTGTTTTTCAGGAAAAATATCTTTAATGTTAGATCCAATAATCTCATCTTTTGGCAGTGCTAATTTTGAATAGTCTTCAGCGAAAACATCAATAAAATTCCCATCCAAATCATTAACAAAAAATAAATCAGGTATTGTTTTAAGAATAGTATTTATTTTAGTGTTTTTTAGTTTCAGGGTTTCTTCTCTCTCTACTTGATCACTTATGTCTGTTATAAATCCTTCTAAAAACTCCTCTTTATTTTCATGGTCATAAACTCCTTGCCCTCTTTCCCAAACCCATTTTATTTTTCCTTTTGCATCAACTATTCTGTAGCGTATAGTAAATTGAGCATTTTTAGCTATGGCTTTTGAAATTTCATGATTTGATTTTTTTCTGTCATCTTTATGGATTATTTGATTGTATGATATTTTTTTGTTTTTTATTAAATCGTCAGGTTTATATCCTGTAAGTTCTTTTACTCCTTGACTTACAAACTCCATTGTCCAGTGTTTATCAATTTTACAACGATAAACCATTCCGGGTAAGTTGCTGATTAAGGTGTTGAACATGCGTTCATTATTAAGCAGGTTCTTTTTTGATAAATTATTATTGGAGGGTTTTCCCATTTTAATTTAATAATTTAATGCTTTTTTATATGCCGGTTAACATTAGATCTTTTATAAAAATTATTATTTACAATACAAATATAAGCATTTTTTAATTTTCATGGAAGAAATATTGAGTTTTTAATATAAATTGAAGTTTTAAAAAAATTTTTCTTTAATGATTTAAGATTTGTATTTTAAAAACATAATATTTTTGCTGTCTTGTAAAATATTTAGACAGGTTTTAATAAAAATTGTATATTAGCTTTTACTTTTTTACGTTTTTTTGTAAAACAATAAATTTAATAAAATATTTTATACGATGTTTAAAACAAGATTTAGAGCGGTTATTTACATTACTTTTTTATTGCCGATTATTTTATTAATACTCTCATTTACAGATGAGTATGTTCAGCAGCGAGAACAAATGGTTGAAAATCAGCTAATTCCTCGGGGAATTACTGATAAAAATACTTTAAGGGCTATGCGTGAAACCCCAAGGCATCTTTTTATTCCATCTGCTGCTCAAAGAAGGTTTGCATATCAGGATAGACCACTCCCTATTGGTTATGGGCAAACAATTTCTCAGCCATATATAGTAGCATATATGACTCAAATTATTGAACCAAAAAGTGATTATAGAGTGCTTGAGATTGGAACAGGGTCGGGATACCAGGCAGCTGTTTTGGCTGAAATTGTTGATGAAGTTTATACAATTGAAATTGTTGAAGAGCTTGGAAAGCATTCTATTAAAGTTTTTGATAAGCTTGAATACGAAAATGTTGATGTTAAAATTGATGATGGTTATTATGGTTGGGAAGAATATGCTCCTTTTGATGCTATTGTTGTTACAGCAGCAGCAGAACATATTCCTCCTCCTTTAATTGAGCAATTAAAAGATGGGGGAAAAATGATAATTCCAGTGGGGTCTCCTTTTCATACTCAGCAACTTATGTTGGTGGAAAAAGATGGAGATGATATAATTACTAAAAATTTAATGCCTGTTAGATTTGTGCCTTTTAGAAGAGCTGAATAATATAATTTTCTATGGTGAGTTTTTTTTCAAAATTTGATAATCAGCATCGAATGCTGATAGCTTTAGGCATTCACTCTATTGCAATTATTGCATACCAACTGGCTTTGATGCAAATGTTGTCATTTATCCAATGGCATCATTTTGCATATATGATAATTTCTATTGCAATGCTTGGATTTGGTGCCAGTGGAACTCTCGTTGTTATAGCAAGAAAATGGTTTATTAATAAAGCTGAGTGGATTATACCACTACTTATGATATTGGCAGGGCTTTTTATGATAGTGACCTTCCCTTTGTCAAGACAAGAAGCCATACAATTTGATGTTTATTTACTTTTTACCGAGTTCAGGCAGTTTCCAAAACTTGCCCTTAACTATATTTTGTTTTTTTTGCCTTTTTTCTTTGGCGCTTTGGCAATCGGATTAATTTTTATTATTTATTCTAAAAAAATCGGTGTTTATTATTTTTCAAACTTAATTGGGTCAGGAGTTGGAGGAATACTTGTGTTGTTTATTTTCTCGAGTTTTTATCCTGAACAGTCCTTCCCATTGATAGCAATTTTGCCTGTATTATCCGGAATAATTGTTATTTCAAAAAAATATTATAAACTCCAAATCGTATTTAGTATAATTGCTTTATTCTTATCGGTTTTTTTCTTTTTTAAACCATCCGATATTCACGTATCAGAGTATAAAAGTTTGTCAAAAACCATGACATTGCCGGAAGCTGAAATTATTCACAGTGAACCGGATGTTCATGGTGTTGTAAATGTTGTATCTTCTCCTGCAATGAGATATGCTCCCGGAGTTAGTCTGTCTTTTAGAGAAAATATGCCTGTTAAACCTTCTGTTTTTGTTAATGCTGAAGTGTTTGGGAATATACCTAAGCATGATGATAACGCTAAATTTAATATTCATGATTATACTACTATGGCTTTGCCTTATGTGATGAATGAGCGTGATTCTGTTTTGGTTTTGAATGCCGCTACGGGCAATGCATTATCTCATGCTCTTAATAATGATGCAAAATGTGTAACAGGGGTTATTGAAAATAGCGCTGTTATTGATTTATTGAAAAATGATTTCTCTTATGAAAGCGGCGAGCTTTTTTTAAATCCTAAAGTTAATATTGTTTATCAAGAATCAAGGGCTTATCTGAATGAGTATAGAGGTAAAAAGAGTTTTGATGCTATAAAATTACCTCTCCTTGATGCTTTTGGCGGAACCGCCGGATTAAATGCTCTCAGTGAAGAATACTATCTTACTAAAGAAGCTTTTGAACGGATGTGGGATATGATTAATGATGATGGTGTTATAGTTGTGTCTTCATGGATGGACTATCCTCCACGCAATACTTTGAAAATTTTTGCTACGTTAGTCGAATTAGCCGAAGAAAAAGAGGTTGAAAACATCAAAGATCATATTATAGGTATTAGAAGTTGGGGAAATTTAAGTTTTGCAATTAAAAAAACACCTGTAACAGATTCAGAAATAAAAAAAATTAGAGATTTTTGTGATAAAATGTTTTTTGATCCATTATTGCTACCGGATATTTCTGATGAAGAAAGGGTGAAGTTTAATATACTTGAAGATGACTCTTTTTTTAATTACATAGATGAAATAATGGGTGATAATAGAGATAATTTATATAATGAGTATGGTTTTCATATAAGACCTGCGACAGATGATAAGCCGTATTTCTCTCAGTTTATGAGATTGAGTTCAGTACAATATTTGCGAGATCTTTTTGGTCCTGCTCAAATGCCTTTCCTTGAAATAGGGTATCTTATAGTTGTTATAACATTTGCCCAGAGTTTGTTGTTAGCTTTGCTTTTTATTGTTTTGCCTTTGTTTTTCCTTAAAAGAACAGGTGCCGGCAAGTTTCCTACTTTGTTGTATTTTGGGGCTTTAGGGTTGGGTTATATGTTTGTTGAGATAATTCTTATTCAGCGATTTGTATTATATTTTGGACATCCGATATATGCAATTACAGCTGTAATAAGTGCTATGCTTCTTAGCAGTGGAGCCGGCAGTTATTTCTCATCAAAAATTCAAAATATTAGAAAAAATGCATCTAAAGTAAACCTTTTGATAGCGGGCTTTTTATTGCTTTATGCATTTATACTAACTCCTTTAATTGAATTGACCATTAGTAGCGATATTGTGTTTAAAATAATAACCGGTCTTTTATTAATTTCTATACCTTCTTTTTTCATGGGAATGCCATTTCCCCTGGGAATAAAATATTTGTCGGATAATAATGAAAATCATATTGGATGGGCTTGGGGTATAAATGGTTCAATTTCCGTTATAGCAACATCATTAGCTATGTTAGTGGCTGTTGAAGGAGGATTCAGAATGGTGATTTTGATTGCTATGGCATGCTATTTAATAGCTTTTTTTGCCATGAGGATTTATAAAAATTAAATTTATTTTATATTTATAAAATGATAACCAGTCTTAGTAATACTAAAATCAAAAATTTGGCAAAGCTACATTTCAAATCATCTGAAAGAAAGCTTAAAAAAGCATTTGTCATTGAAGGGAGAAGAGAATTATCTATAGCTCAAAGATCAGGAGTTGAGATTTTAGAAATATTTATTTGTGATGATTTATATAATGAGAATCCTGTATATCCTATTGATATTAATAATTGTGAAGTGACGCATGTTAGTAGTGACGTTTATAAAAAAATCGCATACAGAAAAGACACTGAAGGGGTAATTGGAATTGCTAAGACTAGTTATATTGATTTAAATAAGCTGTATTTGCCGTCAAACCCTTTGGTTTTGATACTGGAATCTATTGAAAAACCGGGGAATTTAGGAGGAATATTAAGAACCGCAGATGCTACCAAAATTGATGCAGTAATAGTATGTGACCCTAAAATTGACCTTTATAATCCAAATGTGATAAGGTCTAGCTTGGGTTGTATTTTTTCTAATAAAGTGGTGCTGTCAAATAGTGATGAGGTTGTTAAGTGGCTTAAAGAAAAAAGAATAAACATTTATGCTACTTTGCCCGAATCTTCTGAAGATTACTATAAAATGGATTTCAAAAAACCCTCGGCATTGGTATTTGGTTCAGAGTCGGATGGATTATCAAATATTTGGAAAGAAACATCAGGCTACAAAATTAAAATTCCAATGATGGGTAAAATTGATAGTTTAAATGTTTCTATTAGTACTGCAGTTGTTATTTATGAAGCATTAAGACAAAGAAAGATGTTTTGCGATTGATTTTTTGCGAAAATATCTAAAGTTAAGTAAGTATAAAGTTTTTAAAGTAAAAAGTATAAAGTGTTAAGCTTATAAATTGTTAGAATGAAATTATATATTATTGTAGTAAAATTAATTGTTAACCAAATTTTTATTAAAATGAGTATAAAGAAATT
>PWLF01000273.1 GCA_003559475.1 Bacteroidales bacterium | reverse complement strand
GCCACCCTGGTGGTGATTGGTCGGCGCGGCCTGACGCGAATGAAATCCCTGATGCTCGGCAGCGTCAGCGACAAGGTCATCCGCCACGCCAAGAGCCCGGTGACGGTCATTACCTGAGCGGGGATAACCCAACCCGACATGGCGAGAGGGGAGGGCGGTTCAGCAACCGTTTGGCTGGCACTGGTATTCTGCCGGCATGCGCATACTGGCCGTCTTCCTCATCGCCCTGACTCTGGCCGGCACGGTCGAGGCTTCGTGCAGCCTGTCATCCGTCCGGCTGTCGGCCGGCCTGGTCAAAACAGGCGATAGCGACCGGCGCGTCATCCAGTCCGACCCCGACCGAGTAGTGCACCTGGAAACGAGACAGGGAGGCGCTGCCGGTGTCCGCTACGACTTCTACCAGCGTGGCCAGACTCTGCAAGTCTATGTGCAGGCCGGACGGGTCACACGAGTTTGCCGGGTGAGGGAGTAGGCGAAGCTGAAATGGCCTGCGGCCACCCCGGAGACCTGGGCCGGGCTGAAAACCGCCAGTTTTTTCCTGGAGCGGCTGCCGCCCCGGACCCGGCCGGGTCAGGGCAAGTTCAACGTCGGGCGGCGGTCGGATCGCTTCCCGATGTCACTCTGCGCAGCCGCCGTCACGAATGCGTCTCTATCGCTCTCGATGATATAGCGGTCTTCGAAAAGACTCTCCGCGGCCTGCGCTACTCGCGAGACGTAACTTCCGGGATTGGGGTAGCGTTCTGCCAAATCAGCATCGTCGAAAGGAATGAATTCCCCGCTTATCAGCTCGAAGATGAGCTCTCCAGCAAACCACATTCCAGTGTATGTGCCTAGCGGGGCCGCCATGTGTGGGAGCCGAAGGCCACCGGCTATATTGCCGTCGTTATCGTAGACCGTGTCGAGGCTCCCGTCGGGGTTGATTGTACCGTCGAGAAATATCGATGGCGGGGCGGGGATGTCCCAGAGCGTCCACGCGAGCAGGTTCTGGTAGGCCCCGCGAAAGACCGGGCTCGGGTCTGCGGGATTCTGCGCTGGGTGAAAGACAGCATAGACCTTCGGGATATGGGAGACACCCGCCAACTCATAGCGCCGGTAGTTGGGATTTTCCGGGAAGCGGGTCAAGGGGGAAGCGAAGAACTCGAAGAACTCTACGTCAGTCTGGGCTTCGATCGTGATGATCCTGGCTCCGTCATCCGGCGGAGAACTGTCACAAAGACTGAAGCCGGGGAACGAACCGTCCAGATCATTGCAGTTCGAACCGGCGACTCCAACAACATGGCCGTCGAAAAGCAACTCCTCGTCAGCGTAATCCTCACCCTGTCTGACCATCGCGTTTTGCACCGTTCCAGACTGGGAGTATCCGGCGCTTATGACTACATCGACGGACGCTGGAAGCGTGAAACCATCAAAGGCTACGGGATCCCGGAGGAATCTAGCGGCGTCACGAAGGATCTCGAACGCGTCTTCAAACTCCTCGATGGAGCCGTAGGCGAGGTGATTGCCACCCTCCGTAGGCGTTGGTCCGAATGCGTCGGTCGTTTGCTTATCCCACTGCACGCCCAGGTAAGTATATCCCTCCTCGAACAGGTAATCGCCGGTGGTAACGAGCCCGTATGGCCCGATCAGCCATTCGTTGATCCAACCGGACTGGATAAGGGTGGTGTTGACAATATCCACCACGGCCGCACCGTTCCCCCCGTCGTCTGGATGTATGAGGATGACGGGGACGGAATAGTGACCGAGCGTGCCGTCGTCACGTTCCACCGTGCCATTCATGATGGCTTCGACGTACTGATATCCGTTTGCCCCATCGAATGGTTGACTACTGCCCACTGTTACTGACATGATCTCCGCGTTCGCCGTGCCGGCCAGGGCAATCAACCCGATAAGCGAGTTTGCCAGGATGAATTGCTTGATATGTGTTTTCATGACATGGTTCTCCTTAAGTTGAGTCATTGACATGCTGGTATTTGATTCACAACCCTGGTTCGGGCTCTTGTCCTTTGTGGGGCGGGACGGAGCGGCGGGTTAAAAACCGCCAGCTTCTTTCCGGAGTGGCTGCCGCTGGGTTGCGGGCGGGAAGAGTTGGATCGGGCAGACGCGAGGGGGGCAGGATGCCCATCTCTTGAAGCAGGGCTGCGCTATACGGTTCCGGGGTTGATCAGAACAGATCCTGGCGGGTCTGGTGAATCCGTTCTATGACAGGGTGTTCGGTCAAGCCGACGGCTTCGAGTTGCCGCCGGGCCTGGTCCAGTGACTCGGCGGCCTGGCGGTTGCGGCCAAGTTCGCCCAGGATACGGGCTCGGAGTATTCGGCGCTGGGCGTACAGCATGGCGTAACCGGGTTGAGGATTGCTGATGATTTCCAGGGCGCGGTCGATCGCTTCGAGTGCTTGCTCATGGTCGCCGGTGCGGTAGCGACAGGTCGCGCGCGCCGTAAGGTTTTGGGCTTGGAAGATAGGTTCGTCCAGCCCCACCGTGTCCGAGCGTGCATGCACTTTGGCGAGCAGACGAGCACCTTCCTCGTTCCGGCCCTGGTGGCATGCTACAAACGCCAGCCAGCTTTCGGTCAACGCCAGTCGACGCTCGAATTGGGGGCCCTTTTCGACAAATTGTCCCCGGGCCTGCTGCAGGTAATGCTCCGCCCCCTCCCAACGATGCATGCGGGCCTTCATCCGTCCGAGAATTTGGAGGCCGCACGGGTGTTCGTCCGCAGTGAGGCCCCGGGACGCTGCGCATTCCTCGATGCCTTTTCTGGTCCGAGCCAGCGCTTGCTCGTAGCGGCCGGTGAAGAACATCAAGTTGCCAAGGCCGAAGTAAGCGAACGCCCGCGCCTGGTTGGGGTGCTCGGCAATCCGGTCAGCCAGCGCCAGCGCCTCGCGCAGGGAATCCTCGGCGGCATCGAACTGCCCCATTTGCAGCAGCAGCCTGGCCCGGCTTCGCTGCACTGTTGCATGGGCCAGGCTCTCTTCGCCTTCCATTCGCTGGACAAGGTCAGCAGCCTGGTCGTGGACTTCCAGTGACCGCTCTACATCGCCGTTGATGGCGTACGATCTGGACATCCGCATCAGCACCCGTTGATGAACCCGGGGCTGGACTCGCCGCCCCTGACGGATCTGGAGGTAGACCGGTTCGATCAACTCCTGGGCACGACGGTTGTCTTCGGTTTCTGCCGCCAGTTGGGCCCGGTATTCGCGAATGCTGGTGAAAGTGTTCCAGCCCGAGCCCGACCCGGCCGCCAGGGCTTCGGCGAGTATAGGAACTATAACCGCCCTTTTTCGCCAATTCCAGCGGTATCCGGTGCCGTGTCAGCTTGACGTTTGACACCGATTGCAACACGCAGCGGGCCGGAT
>PWLF01000076.1 GCA_003559475.1 Bacteroidales bacterium | reverse complement strand
ATGCTTTTGCTATGGGAGATAATACCGAAGCATCCGGATGGGGATCTGTCGCTTTTGGTATGAGTACCTCAGCTACTCAGGGCGCAGCCTTTGCTATTGGGGAATCTACACAAGCAGATGGGACTCACTCATTCGCTCACGGACATATGAGTGTAGCTTCAGGAACAAGATCTATTGCAATGGGTGAGCAAGCAAACGCTGAGGGAGATTATGCTTTTGCTATTAACCTTTCTTCTCATATGGGAATGGTAGTTCCGACTGTAGGAGATAGAACGTTCAGAATAAGTAATGCAAATGAAATTGGAGGTAATGTCGCTTGGACTAACCATAGCGACGAAAGATTGAAAAAAAATATTGAATACCTCAACTTAGAAGATAATATCAGCAAAATAAAAAATCTTAACGGAACAAGATTTGAGTGGAAATCATATAACGATAGAACAAATCTCGGATTTATTGCTCAGGAAGTGAAAGATATCGTGCCGGAAGCTGTTATATATGACGAAGTTAATGATGTCTATTCTATGGAAAACTCGGCTATTATACCGGTATTAGTCGAAGCTTTCAAAGAACAACAAGAAATTGTTGAAAGAAAAAAACAACAAATACAAAATCAAGAACAGAATTATATCCAACTTGAAGAAAAGTATAACAACTTGCTTCAAAGAATTGAAGCTTTAGAAAATAAATAATTGAAAGCCTTTATGAGTTACATGGTAATAATTTTAACTAGTAGTATTTTGTTTGCATAATTAACTCGTTCTTTATATTTATTACTTATTACTGTTTAACTTCATAAGGGCTTCTTTTTACCCTAATTTGAAAATAAAATAATATGAAAAAGATTTTAGTTTTTGTTTTTTTAATAAGTGTATGTTCACTTTATTCATATACGCAAGTTATAATTAGTGATAAAGAAGGTGTTAGCCTTCATCCATCTGCTGTATTAGAGATTAACTCAGATGATAAAGGTTTTTTATTGCCTCGATTAACAGTAGCTCAAAGGAATTCTATTGAAAATCCCGAATCGTCATTAATAATTTTTAATACAGATAGAAGTTGTATAGAAATATGGATTGACGAGTGGTATCAATTTTGGTGCCTAGAAGAATATGATCCTGTTGATTGCGGAGTAGATGGTGTCACTTTTATGTATAACGGAGAAGAAGTTACCTATGGGACTGTCGAAAGTCAAGGTAGATGCTGGTTAGACAGAAATTTGGGTGCTTGCCCTGATACTGACCCTGCTGACTATACCGGTATAGGTGATGATAGAGCTTATGGCGACCTGTTTCAATGGGGAAGATTAGATGACGGTCACCAAATAGCAGATTGCCCTGAAGGTTACGAAGAAGGGGACCCACTATGTGGAGATGATAGATTTACCAGAGATACAACCGATGAAGATGTTCCGGGTCATGATAAATTTATTTTTAATAGAACTACATCTCCGTTTGACTGGCGAATTCCTCGAAGTCATGACTTATGGCAAGGAGTTAATGGGGATAACAATCCGTGTCCCGATGGATGGAGAGTACCTACAGAAGAAGAGTTGCAAGTTGAACTAGATAGCTGGCCTATAAAGAACAAGCATGCAGCTTTTGACTTTAGCCCGCTTAGATTATCGCCGGCAGGTCAACGTCAGCATTTTAGTGGCAACTTTTTTGGGTATGGAGAACGAGGATATTACTGGACTAGCACAATAGATTTCGGTAATGCATCAAAAGCCGGTAAAAGACTATACTTCGGACATCTCGATAATGCGGTCATAGGAGGTACTCTACAACGTATTAATGGCGCTACAGTTAGATGTATTGAAAATTAGATAATTAACAACATAGTAAACAACTTAACAGATTTTTATATATAAATTAGTATATGTGTTTGTTGTGTAATTAATTATTTGTTGTTTTATAGTTTATTTTTCTTATATTCATGAGGCGTTTTTCCTGTGATTTTCTTAAACCAGAAATAGAAAGTTGTTTTTGACTTAAACCCGGTAGCTTTTGCAACACTTTCAATAGAGTGATTTTTTAAAAACCCACTTTCTATAATATTCTTTGCTTCTTCAATTCGCATACTATTAATAAATGAGTGAAAGTTGTCACCGGTTTCTTCTTTAATTGATAAAGATAAGTATGTTCGGTTGATATTTATTCCCCTTGATATATTAAATAATGACAACTCGGAATCTTTAAACAATTCTTCTTTGTAAATGTAATCCAGTAGTTTTTTATATATCTTTTTCGTATTAATACTGTGCTTTTTGTCTGTAGGAAAAAGTAGTTCTTTGCTTTTATCTTCTTTGATAATAAAATCTTCTTTATTATATATTGCTTTTTGATTAACACCAAAATATCCAAGTGATATGTTTTGTAATAGAAGTAGTACATGATAGACTTTGTCAAAATTAACTCCAAGCACATCTTTTGAGTATATAGTATTATCAATTATTGTCAAAAAAATGTCATAAAATATAATAGAAATAAAAAAAATTAAAAAAACTTTCAACCATTTTAAGTTGTTCTTGTGATAATACAAAGAAAAAAAAGTTTTAATATTTTCTTTATGAATATAAAATAGCCGAATGATAAAAAAAGAGTACATTAAAATTTGAACAGCATAGATGCCAATACTTATATAATAATGATAATAAAATACTAAAGCAGAATTTATGCTATAATAGTTATTAATTATTAAAAATATAATAGCAAATTTTGCTAATATAAAGCTTGGAGCAAAATGAACTATCTTTTTTTTATCCAATGAAAAATTAAAAAATACTAAGGATTTTGTGTATAAAAATAATAAGGGTAGTATTGCTAATAATAGAACTGAGTGAATAATAACCCCAATTATATGGAAGTTTTGAAGCAAAATAATGTATATTAAGAAATAAATGCTTATATTAATTAATATTACTCCCAAGATTCTCTTTGATATATGTTTATCAGTTATTGTTTGAATAGCAAACACCAAAGGTATAGCAACTAATAAAACTCGCAGTATGTCGATTGTACTCATATCCACAGTTAATTATTTTGCTTGATAAATTATAATTATTGAAAAGCAAAGATAAATATTTTGTATAAACCAAATTAAATATATTGAATATAGCCAAAACTTTCAATTGTTGAAATAAAATTTCATAATATCAAGTTGAAGCAGTGATGATATTGCGATAAACAGGTCTTAAATTAGTATTAAGTCTAAGATTTAGGTTGAGGCGAGATAATTTTATATTAACAAAATCATCATACCTCCAAACCTCATATGTTGAATTATGTTAAAAGACATAAGTTTAAAACTTTATAACCTTGAAAATCAGTTAAATGCACAATATAAAAAAATACGAGAAATTGT
>PWLF01000016.1 GCA_003559475.1 Bacteroidales bacterium | reverse complement strand
GATAAGGGCTTTTTACTACCTCGAATGGAAACAGATCAAAGAAATTTAATATCTGACCCTGCAGAGTCTCTTATGATTTTTAACACGGAAACCAAATGTGTTGAAACATATATATCCGGTGAATGGCTTGATTTTTGGTGTAAGCCTTCTGCTTTAACGGGTTGTGAAGGAGTTGAGACCGGAGTTACATATAATGGTTATACTTATGAAGTTGTTGAGATTGGCGACCAATGCTGGTTTGCAGAAAATCTTAGAACAACAGAATATAACGATGGTGAGCCAATTGCATTAGTTGAAGATTCGGGAGATTGGCATCAAATGTGTTCTGTTACAGGTGATTGCGACCCTTTTTATTGTTGGTATGAAAATGATATTGACAATAGAGATGATTTTGGAGCTTTATATAATCAACATGTTGTTTTTACTGAAAAATTATGTCCTGAAGGATGGATTGTCCCTTCTGACGATGATTGGAAAGAATTAGAGATTTTTTTGGGAATGTCTGAAATAGAGGCAGATAATATACAATGGCGAGGCACGAATGAAGGAAGTAAGCTTGCAGGCGATACTAGTGATAATTTATGGGAAGATGATGTCTTGATACAAAATCCCGAATTTGATAGTTCCGGTTTTGTTGGATTACCCGGAGGATCTCGAGGTAGTGATGGAAGTTTTGATGACAATGTGGGAGATATGGGCTTATGGTGGTCTTCTGATAATGGTCATTTTAGAAGAATTGATTTTGACGAAACCCGTATTTGGCGTCTTGAAAATGTAACTCGCGATGCAGGAATGTCTGTTAGATGCATGAGAGAATTATAACCACTTAGGATAATATTAAAATAAATAGTATTTTTACGGCAATAAATATATAATTAAATCTAAAATATAAAAACTATGAATAATAAAATTAAATTTTTAACTATTAGCTTATTATTTGGAAGTTTATTTGTAATTAATTCTCAAAATAGAGTTGCAATCAGCGATAAAAATGATATGGAAGCTCACGAATCTGCTATTCTTGAGTTAATTTCTGACGATAAGGGCTTTTTACTGCCCCGCATGGAAACAGATCAAAGAAATTCAATATCTGACCCTGCGGAGTCTCTTATGATTTTTAATACTGAAACCAAATGTATTGAAACATATATATCCGGTGAATGGCTTGATTTTTGGTGTTTAGAATCGGAAGGATTTCAATGTGGAGATCCTTTTACTGATGATAGGGATGGTTATGTTTATCAAACAGTAGAAATTGGCGACCAATGCTGGTTTGCTGAAAATCTAAGAGCAACAGAGTTTAGCGACGGAACTCCCATTACTTTAGCAGAAGATAATGAAGATTGGAATATTAACTATATCGATGGAGAAGAAGAATCTCTTTATTGCTGGTATAATAATGACTACAATACTTATGGTGAAATATATGGGGCGTTATATAATTCCTATGCAGCTAGAACATCAGGAGGTAACTTGTGTCCCGAAGGTTGGTTTGTTGCTTCAGATGATGACTGGAAAGAACTTGAAGTATATTTGGGGATGTCTCCTGTTGATGCTGATGAAACCGGCTGGAGAGGGTCGCCTGTTGGAAGCAAATTGGCAGGAGATACAGATGATGATTTATGGGAGGAAGGTGATTTAATTAACCATTCGGATTTTAATAAAAACTCCGACTTTTTTGCATTGCCCGCAGGATATCGTACAGATGAAGGTGTTTTTCAAAATGTCGGAGAAGACACTGGTTGGTGGACATCTCAATGGGGACATTATAGAAGGATTAATTATGACAGAACTGATGTTATAAGACTGACTTCCTTGACTCCCTCTTATGGTTTTTCAGTAAGATGTATTAAAGAAGTTGAATAAATAATTGTAGATTTGTATATCTTATAAAAGTCCTTAGTTTTTTTAACTTAAATTAATAAACTATGCAAACAAAATTTGTTTTTTTTACTTTGATTTTCCTTGCTTATTCTATTCTTAGCGAAGCACAAAACAGAGTTGTTATTAGTGATAAACAAGATCAAACACCCCATGAGTCGGCTGTTTTAGATTTGATTTCCGATGACAAAGGGTTTCTACTCCCTCGTATGGAAACTGATGAAAGAAATTTAATACCTGACCCTGCGGAGTCACTGTTGATTTTTAACACTGAAACAAAATGTGTTGAAACTTATATAGCCGGCGAATGGCATGAGTTTTGGTGCAAGTCGGAAACACCCGACCTTGGTGCTTGTGAGGGGGTTTCTCCTCCGGAGTTTTATGGTTATACATACGAAATAATAGGTGTTGGCGACCAATGCTGGTTTGCTGAAAATCTTAGAACTACAAGGTATAGAAATGGAGATGATATACCAACAGGTTTATCAAATAATGACTGGAGTGAAGCTGATAGTGACGCTTATTCTGTTTATGACCCTGCCTTGATTAATGAGTGTGACCCCGGAGATGATGAGTGTGTAATTGATTTGTTCGGTATTATATATAATGGGTATGCCGTTGCTGATAGTAGAGGGATTTGTCCCGAAGGTTGGAGAGTTGCTTCAGATGAAGATTGGCTCGATTTAAAAGATTATTTAAGTGATAACGGATATTACTGTGGTTCCGATGAAGACCAGGTTTCAAAAGCATTAGCGTCTTCAGAAAAATGGATGGATTCCGCTACAGAATGTAATGTTGGAAATGATAAAGCAACGAATAACTCTACAGGGTTTAATGCTTTACCCGGTGGTCTTAGACTATCTTCTGATGGAAGTTTTATAGCGGTTTATGATAGAGGTCATTGGTGGACTTCCACGGAACTTTCCGAAACTTATATGCAACATAGAAGATTGAGGTATAACGAAAGTACCATAAGTAGAAGCTCGCAACATAAACAACTGGGATGCTATGTGCGCTGTATTAAAGAAGATTAATGAAATTAACATTAGTTTTTAATTATAATATAGAGTAATTGTTAATTGTTTTTGTTCACTCGTATTGAAACAAATAAAAGAAATTTAATTTAAAATTTTTAATTAATTATAAAATAATAATTTATGATAACAAAACTTAAATCATTGCTTATTTGTGTATCTTTTTTATACTCAGTAGCATCGTTTTCACAAGTATCAATTAGTGATAAAATAGATCAAACTGCTGACCCCTCGGCGGTTTTAGAGTTGATTTCTGATGACAAGGGTTTTTTGTTGCCTCGCATGAATTCTTCGGATAGGGGAAGTATTGATAGTCCTGCTGAATCACTCATGATATTTAACACAGAGACTAAATGTATTGATATTTATATACAAGGCGACTGGTACGAGTTTTGGTGTAAGTCGGAACTTATAGGAAGTCAAGTTAAATTTACAACTCCGGGAACTCATTTGTGGACTGTTCCTG
>PWLF01000110.1 GCA_003559475.1 Bacteroidales bacterium | reverse complement strand
TCTCGTTTTACACTTTTAATTATAAAAACTCCCAATGCTACGCTAATTAAAAATAACACAGATTCAATCATTCTATCTTGAAAATCACTAGCGAGTAATAATCGAACCAAAAGAAATATCCATAAACTGAAAACAAGTAGTTGGGTTACAATTATTTTTGTATCAAATAATTGAAATTTCAAAATTGCATACCCACTTACTATTGGATATAAAGAAAATAAAATTAAAGTGTAAGGATTAATATCAATATTAAAAGTTAAGAAAAAAACACTACCACCACCAACAACGGCCATTATTGTAAAATAAATAATATACTTAAGCCTTTGGATATAAATACTGTTATTAGTACGTATTATTTCTGCAATCAAAACCCCAACACCCATAAGAACTAATAAGAAAAAATATAATGTGTAGTATATATACAATACCCCAGCTTCCGGAGCAAAATTAAACGGACCTTTTGGAAATACTCCTTCAACATAATAAGTTGTCGGATTTACTATTAAAAAAAATACAGCCGATGTGCAAAATAAATAAAATAATTTTTTATATTGTTTCAGGGTATCAGTAAAGACCAAAACTAATAGAAAGAAAAACAATGGTATTAATATAGCGGCAGCGTGTAGTATGTAGTTACTAATCAATGCAACACTTTCATCTGTAACTACTGTCATAAAAAAATAACCAAAACTCCAAACCGCAGTACTCATTGTTAAAGCCAGCCATACTTTATTCAAGTATTTTTTTCTATTATTTAAAAAAACAACCGCTCCGAACAAGATAGCCGAAAATCCTCCGACCAATAGAGATATCCCATAATAATCAAAAATTAATTCCATACTAATTTCTTATTAATTCCAAATATTTATTTCCTAAAACTGAAGAATTTGGATTTTTAGTTAAATATTCTGCAATTGAAGTTATTGTAGAGTAATTTATATTTATACCATGATGAGGTTCGATATGTATATCACCACTAAATACTTTATTTGATTGTAATGATTCTAACGCACTTGTTATTTTTCCTTCCAACGCATATACAGCTGATTGAGGCGAAGAACACGATACGTGGGGTTTTGTTTGACCATAAACCCAGACATTACTAGGAATTTTATCCCTTTCAAAATAACCATGCCAATGACATATAGCTATACCTCTATTTTTTATCATATTTACGTATTCTTTGTTTACAACAAAATAATCAAAAACAGATGCAATGATAGCGTTTCCAACAGCATGAGCTAAGATTAATTTGGTATCAAAAGAAGGCTTAAATTCATCTGTCATTTTTGACCCAATAGGTGTTTCCATATACATTTCTCCATTCTTAAGACCTAATTTGAGTAAATCTTTTGTGGGATCCATATTAGTTTTACTAGATCCAGATCTCTGACTCAAAACCCAAACATCAGGGACTCTCATACCATACTCTTGATTATGAATAGTTAATTTTACATACAGCCGATCTTTCATCCAAAAAAAATCTTCAGAATTTGATCCAGTGATGTTTTTTTTCATTTCATTCCATGGAATAATTTTTTCAATACAAACTGGTAATTGCCTAGATAAAAATCCATAACTCATCCCATTTCTCTTATCAAGATGAATCGATCCAATCCACTTATGAAAATCATTTCTAAAAGGCAAATCTTTTAATTTTACACCTGCAGGAAATAGCTTAGTGAGTTCAAATAATTTACCACCTTCTATAAAATCTTCTATAAAATTTTTATATTTGTCATCCTCTACATTAAAAGCATGTTTTTTTAAATTAAATTCCCCTAAAGTATACGGACTGATGGGTGCAGATAATTTAGGTATCAAAGAATCTAATATTTGATTTGATAAGTTTGACTTATTATTATCATAAATAGTGTGAGAACCATTAAAATTGTACAGAATCCATTTTCTTTTTTGCACACCTATAATAATATTACTCATATTATACGCAAACAAAGATAAAGATAACTTAAAATGATCCTCAAAATCTGAATCACTTTTTATTTGATCAGGGAAATCCACAATCGTTACAATTGAGTTATATTTAAAATTATATATATATTGCATCGGCAGATCTTCAGATTTTTGTTCACCCAAAACTATCACAGAGATTCCTTTTTTTATCCTAAATCTACTCATTGCTACTTTTAATCCTGATCTAGAAATCCAAAAATGTTTTTTTCTATAGTTAGGAGACAATAAGTAAATAATATTACTAATTATAATTCTCAAAAAACGCTTAAAGGATTTTACAAAAGATATTTTTTCAATAGATTCTTCGTAAGGTATAACATTAACCCCAACTTCTTTAAAAGATTCCCTTAAAGAAACCGAGAAATCTTTTATTTCATTTGAAATATCAAAATGCTTAGGATAAAAAGTTACATTTAAACTGGAAGCCATAGAATGAGAATCCATATTAACATCCCCCGCTATTCCTAATATCTTTAATAATGAATCCTGAGAAATCATACAGTTTGCTAAAGTTTCTATACCCCAAATTCTACCACCAAAACTAAAAATTTAACAGGCATAGTCTTTTACAACAAAAAACCAGTTAGAGTTATTTACATAACCCCATTTCAGAAAACTCTTTCTTCAGAAGCTCTATTTGGGTTCCTTTTCCAGCCCTATTAATACCTTCAAAGCTATTGTTGGGATTTTTTCCATATATAGTCCCTCTAGGCAGAGCCCCGAAATAATGTCTGAACTCTCCGCCGGCTGGCGAATCACTTGTTCTTGTCTGCAGCAGAGTCGCGAGGTTTTAGACTATATAAGTTCCTCGGCTCGGAAATACTCAAGCTTCTGGCTTGGCATTTCTCTCACTCTACGTCGCTTATAAACGCCTCTAAAATAGTTTTCTTTGTAGTAGGAGTAAACTCATAGTTATCGATTTTATCTTCCTCTAACCATAAAACTTCAGCTGTGCCGTCAAGAGCTTTGGGTTCTCCAGAGACATAGTTTGAAATAAAAACCAGATAAAGAACCCCGTACATTTCCTTTGCAACCAAGTTTTCTTTATAGAAAACAATATCGTCTATCTCTACATCAACTTCTTCTCTAACTTCTCTTTTTAAAGCTTCCACCACTGAAGTTTCACCCATCTCTACGGTCCCACCTGGTATACCCCATAAACCTGGAAACACATCCTCTTCTAGAGACCTTTTTTGTATTAATACCTTTCCCTGATTAAATATCAGAGTTGATACATTAATTTTAAAAAATTTTGACATATTTATTACATTATTAAATAACCCTAGTCCATAACAAATAATTTAGTTAATCCATCCACTTGTATTTTTTATTTTAAATCAAATCTATTTTTGAAATAATTAGGTGTAAAGTTTTTATATTCAAAAACTTCGTTAGATTCTTTGTTTAATTTTTCAAC
>PWLF01000127.1 GCA_003559475.1 Bacteroidales bacterium | reverse complement strand
TTTCGTCGAGAAATATCGCCACTTTGTCGAAAAGGATCATGTAACTGACGGGGCGGAGCTGTACCAAAGGTGGAGTTTTCTGCATTATCTGATTTGTTTGAAAATAATCAAAACTTTTTGGCCTTCTAACTCTAAATACCCATAATCATAGCAGAATGTGTAGGTGTTTCCATTTTTTGTAGTGTAATGGTGCGTGTAATATTGGAATTTAAAGCCCTGGTTAATCAGCAAAGATTTACCAATTGTGGTTTTGCCCTGCGGACTTACAAATTTCAAGACAGAACGGTTTTTTCTAAGAATCTTATTTACTTTCTGAATAACCGTTTCCTTTTCATTTAACCTGGAATTGTGGAATGCGACGCGACAGTTTGTGTCACAAAACTTTTTATCAGAACGTCCACTTATTTTTTGCTTGCAATATTTACAGTAGCTGCTCATTTTGTTTTCGTTATATTTGTTTGTTGTTATCTCTATCCATCAGAAATATGGTTAATATACAGTTTGATGCCACTATAGAAAGGTCTTCGCTGATGATTTTCAAGTGTTTTCATGCAATTATTCGTTTAGCAGTAAGTTCAATTAATCGTTTTAAAAACGTTTATAAACGAATATACATGTTTTTTAAACGCTTTTCAAACTTTTGAGTCATTATTTTTATATCATGCAAAAAAAACAACTACCTACACTTTATCTTAATAAGGTTGAAAAAGGCGACAAACCTTTGATTAAGCTTTATTATAAGTACGAAGAAAAGGTAGAACACATCATAGAAAACAATGATTGGCTGAAGTATGATTCGGAATTAAGAACGTATGCTTGTCAGTATTCTGATCGAAACATTAAACTACTCAGGGATTTATTTGAGGGTATTGCTAAAGTGAACACACATTATTTGCATGCCCGCCCAAAGATTAAAGCCACGGAAGTTCATTTTAACAAGGAGACGGTTTTTCATAATGTCCTTGAAAAAGCAGACAAAAAGGACAGTGTATTATTGATCCCGCATGACAATGGAAGCCAAAAGCAATTATTGATCAAATTCAAATACAGCAAGGTGATTTACCAGGAATTAACATCAGATGCATGCTGTAATTGGAATTCAAAAATGCGATGTTTTTATATTCCGGCTACCATCACCGCTTTGAAAAACTTCATCAAGAAGTATGAGAGCCGTTTAAAACTAAACCTTCATCATGGGCTAAAGATTCATGATCTTTCATTACAAAAATTATTGTATGAACAGGCTTATAAAAAGACCAGGTTTTTCAAATCCTGCCCGGATTCTTATATCAGGCAGATGGTACTGGAGAACAAAAGCAAAAATACCATAAAGACCTATCATTATTATTTTTTGCGCTATATCAACACATTTCGAAATAGCAGCATTGAGCAAATCAATAATTTCGGTATAAAAACCATTAATGATTACCATTATCAATTAAAACAAGAGCATGGATATACGACAATTACGCTAAACCAATCGACCAATGCAATAAAGTATTATTATAAAACAGTATTAGGCAAAGAGCTTCCTTTTCAGGAAATAACAAGGGGGAAGAAAGCACGTACGAAGCCCAGTTTTTATTCGGCAAAGGAAATGCAGGCCATATTGAATGTTACTGAAAACATAAAACACAAAGCAATAATATGTACGCTGTTTTCGTCCGGGGTGCGCATTAGTGAGTTGATAAATTTAAAGCCCGGAGATATACTGTCAGATCGCAAACAGATTTTTGTAAAAAAAGGAAAGGGAAGGGTTGACCGTTACACCATTTTATCAGATACCACCTTAACCATTTTGCGTAAATATTATGAGGAGCATAAACCCCGGGAGTATTTATTTGAGGGACAATTTGGCGGGAAATATTCGGAAAGTAGTGTGCGTAACTTTTTTGCCAAATCAGTAAAAAATGCAGGGGTTGAAAACCGTGGTTCGGTCCACATATTGCGGCATTCTTTTGCTACGCAACTAATTGAAAATGGTGTTGATATTTCTATAGTTCAGGCTCTTCTAGGGCATCGTTCACTTAAGACTACGGAAATATATTTACATGTAACCAACAAACAATTACAAAAAATAAAAAGTCCGTTGGATTATTTGCAAATAGAAATAAAATGATTAATTTTGAAAAGCATAAAAAGCTGTATTCTTAAACATGAAGCTCAAGGTAGTTAATTTGCTGATATTAGGCAATTTGGCATCTATAAAGCACAAAGGACATAAGCGAAATATATGCAATAGCGTAGTTAATATTTACTAGTTACAAGCAACCTTGACAAAGACCGAATTAGAATAAAATGAGATTCAGACTTATAATATTATCAATATTCCTCAGTATTAATTTGTTTGCTCATGATTACATTGAATACCAGAGAATCATAAACAGAGTTGATGAAGATGTAATAAGCAGAAAATACTATTTAGCCATAGAAAGACTTGACAGCCTTTATGAGAATTTTGATTTTATTTATTCCCGACATTGTTTTAAAGCATTACAGATTTGTTGTAAATCACAAGATTCTATAAATGCAAAAAAGTGGTTGGAGAAATCATTTATTCAAGGTGTACCAATTTGGATGATAAGAACTAATACATTAACAAAGAATGTTTTCCACTTTACTACAACTCAAACTGTCATTAAAAAATACGATAGCCTTCGTAATATTTACGATAAGTCAATAAATCATGAATTAAGGAATCAAATTGATAGTTTGTTTGAAATTGATCAACAACACACTAGAAGAGTGAACGATGGATTTATCCTTTTTCGACATACTTATTATGGTCTAAGATGGTTGAGAAACAATAAAAAACAATTTGAAATTTTAAATTCAATTATCGATCAGTATGGTTTTCCTGGAGAAAGAATTATTGGACTGCCAAAAAGCATTGAAGATTCAACTCAAACAATCAAATATTTTAATTTTTACGGTCCAATATTAAGGGAAACAAACGCATATATAATGCTTATTCACTACTATAGTAATCCAAGAGCTGATATTAACAGAAAATTATTTGAAAATGTTAAATTGGGGAATTTGCCACCTTATCAATATGGCGCACTCAATGATTTTATGGCAAGATGGGGAAAGAAGAAGTATGGAGATTATAAATATTATAATGTTTGGCATAAAGACCCTGACAATTTGAACGAAGAAGAAATTGAAAAAAGAAGAAATTCTATTGGGCTAAATAGTTATGAGCAACAAAATAGGAATATGCTAATATGGAGAGAAAGAAGAAAAAATGATATTGCTAATTCTGAAATAATTCTGGAATAAGAAAAGGCAGCTTGTAACAGCACCTATATATTATTGCCGAGAAAGTGCTAAATTTGAAGTGTGTAGCACGCTTGAAAAAGTTGTTACGGATGACAAGATGCGGTTCACGAAATCGGCAACAATACATAGCTGCAAAACGTTA
>PWLF01000239.1 GCA_003559475.1 Bacteroidales bacterium | reverse complement strand
ATTCAGTTGTTTTGAACTTATTACCTCTCATTTCAATAAGTGGTTCAAAATCTAACCAATCTGCTTTTGAATTTTCACAAACAATTACTTGTCCATTTCTACTCATACACCACTCTCCAAGTTCTTTGAAATTCATATCCTTGTTTCCAAACTTGTAATATTCGCCTCCGTATTGGTATGGTGGGTCAATAAACCAAGTTGCCTCTTCATTTTGTAAATCCTTAAAATCCCCTTGCCTTACATCCCAATGTTTTATTTTGTGTAAATTTTCAGCAATCATATTTAGTTTATAATCTTGTGTATTCGGTCTAATTACCGTTTTCCACTTACTTGCTGTTTTCTTTGGTTGTGATGGTGCACCTGTAATAATAAACCCAACAAGCCATTTTGCTTCATCACAATCCCAAATGAAATCATCCACATTTTCACCACATTTCAATCTTGGTAATCCTAAAACATCTTCTTTTGAACATTGCTGTAACCATTTCCACAATTTTACAATCACATCGTATTTCTCTATCAATACAATATCTCTATCCCAATACTTCAAACTATATTGTGCTGTTCCTGCAAATGGTTCTATAATCTTGTCATATTCAGGTTCAGGATATTTATTCACTATTTTACTTTTGCTTCCGTAATAACCCCACATATTCTTTTAATTTTTCAAATTAATTTTTGCCATAATTTTTACTTTTTATGTTATATATACAACAACATAATGAAATGTTGTGTATAGTTTATATATATTGTTTAGTGATAATAAAAAATATTTACTTTTTTATCCAACCTTCATTTCTATCTTCATACCAAAATGAAATCAACTTACCTTTATCATCCTTTGACCAATTTATATCATCATCAGAAACATTAAGTTTATTTCTTTCTATATCCCATTTTTCTCTATCATTAAACCAATATTTTTGACTATCACTAACACCAGATATATTCAATTCTGATGAATGTTCTTCAAATGTTTTCATATTTTTAAGTTTCATGCTACTAATTAATTTTTTCATTTTACGTTTATTTTAAAGTTTAACAATTTGATTAACAAAGCACGAAACCATAACATGCGGTATAAAACAAAGCGGTTTCAGTGCTATTTTTGGGCTTTGTTTCCCGTTCAAACCTTGGTGGTGGCTAACAGTTCATCTCTCGCTATCCGCTTCGATTTCATACCGCCAGCCGTTATGTGTAATAATTTTTTACCCACTCTCAAAAATTTCATTCCATTCATCAGGTGATAATATAATTGCCTTACCCTGAAATCTTTCATGTGCCATCCACCAATTACCAGTTGTTTCATCAAAAAAATAATAATCACCTTTATTTTTACCTCCAATTTCTTTAATATAAGGTTCTTTTGTTTCATGATTTAAAACAAATTCACCAGTTGTCGGATGAACAACAGGTTTTAAGTTTTTCTTGATGTATTTAATTACATTATCTGGTAGTGGTCCTAACATACACCAAAGTTCAGGTTTGCCGTCAATTTCAACTTTTCTTGGTGTCCCAACAGGTGCTCTAAAAACTCTATATTGTTTTGATTCGTTCAACATATGTTGATTAAATGTATCTATAAGCCTTCTCATTTCTTTACTCATAATTTTCTTTTATATATAAATAGTTAAAAACTAAATGTGAGGTTCAGTGATATATTCAAGTTCATCATTCTAATCAACATTTGTGGTTAAGTTAAAATTAGTGCTTCTAATCTCACACTACATATACACCCAACCGTTATGTAACATTTTTAACCGCTTCTTGAATCAACATTAAATTCTTCTTACCCTCTTCGGTAATTTGAAGTGCTTTATTTTCGTCATATTCCATTGGTATAACTGGAACTGGGGGGAATCCATAAGAAGAATTTAATACCATCTTAACCCATGCCTTTACTAAATCTTTTTGTGTTTTCATAATAAACGTTTTATAACAACAAATATAAAACATTGCTGTCTTGTTTCAATTATATTATACGTAATAATTCCATTTTTGTTACATCAAACCAATCTTTTCGTTGCAACGTTTTATATTTGCAACAGTTAGTGGCAAGCGGAAGAACTGCTCCGAATTAAGGTTCGTGCTAAATTGACCGTAATTAAAAACAGCCCTACCCGCTTTGGTTTTTTCAAAACCATTATGAATTGCGTATCTGCATAATAATATCATGTACCATATTTGAATCAACATCATCAGGCAAGTCGCACTTCAAAAAGGCTTCATCCATTTTGTTCTTTTTTTCTTCGATTAAATCAATTATCTCATCGTATTTAACCATTCCCTTACGAACTGATAAAAGCCATTCTCTGTTAGGTCGTACCAAATTTACTCCCTTGCCCTCTGCAACTTCAATAGCCATATCCAGCATTCTTAAACAGTGCATCATGTTTTTACCATCATAATTTTGGTTGTGACTTATATTGTCGTTATATCGGTGGGGGTTTCGTTTTCCTACCCATTCCCAATACTCTTTATATTTTTTGCAATAAGCAGAATACCCGTCTTTATTAAAAAACATAAATGCTTCTAAAGTAAAGTCCTTTGGTATTTCGCTATGCCTAATATCATTCCCATTTTCAGCAATAATACCCTTAAAGCCATGTGGAGCAATATCAGCATATCTTGGGTTGTCATTTTTTGTTTCGGCAAGCCAATCATAATGCACTTTATATAATTGCACCCCATTAGGCATTTCAGAAAGTCCGATAAATTCTTGCTTCTTTTTATGTTTTTTCAGCCATTGTTCAGCAAGCATCATGTAACCATTTTCCTTTTCAAAAATGTAGCAAAAATCTAATGGGGTTTTTCTTACTTTATCCACAGGGTTTACAATCTTTTTATTTAAACCTCTTGCCTTTTTAATTTGGCTTATTGAATAACCACCAAAAGTCAAACGTATTTTCTTAGTTAAAAACTTCATGCGGTTATCATACAAAGGTTTTATCCTTTGGTCAAAATGAAGTATTTTATCTTCTGGAGCAAATAAGTTTTCAATTATATTCGGGTTGTTCCCTGCCAATAAATTAACAAACCTATTTAACTCATAATAAACAATGTCGTTTTTATCATCATTTAATTGTTCTTTATACCCATTACCAAGCCTGTACTCATTAGGTTGCATAAATATTCCTCTAATGTCAGTATCGGAAGTAGGTAAATCTAATCCATAAGCCTTACTCCCTGCTATTGTCTTAAATAATAGGTAGTTTTCTGCTGTTTTTAAATCAAAAATTGCCATCGCTTCGCTGTTTTTAATTACTATTTTAGTTTTTCAAATTAAGTTTATCTGTTAAAACCGCCAGCCACTAACAACGTGTATAAAACATTGGGGCTGTGGTGGTTATTTAAAGTTTATGCCTCGCATTAGCTGTGTAGTAGGTTGAAAGTTTTCTGCTCCGAATCCCCAACGTTTCATACACTCAGCCGTT
>PWLF01000071.1 GCA_003559475.1 Bacteroidales bacterium | reverse complement strand
TCCTGGGAGAAAAGGGCAGAGACTATTCTGGATGAGGTGTTCCCCGGTATAGCTCGGAACGAGGCGGCGCCGTACACGCACAGTTAGTGAGAGGTTGCGAGGAGTGAATTATGACACTTGAACTTTCGATATTGGCAATTTTTGGTGGGTTTGGTCTTCTTGCCGCGGGCACAATGGCACGGCTTTATCCTCTCGGTATATGCGTCGTGTTGGGGCTTGCGTTCTGCCAGGGACTCGCGTCACTTGCCGGGATTCCCGGCGCGCTCTATGGTCTCGCGATTGACGCGATGATCTTATTGCTTTTGGGGGTTGCCTATACGATGTGTAAAACCCGAGCGGTTCCGTTCCGCGCACCGGCCTTCTGGTTGTTCCTCGGGTTGTCGGTTGTGTTTCTGATATCCGCATTTCTCAACCAATCAGACGGATTTACAAGCTACCGGATGTTTCGCAATACGCTTTATCCCTACCTCTTTTTTCTTGGGGTTTTTAATCTACCTTTGAATGAGCAACAGTTTATCCGGATTACCAAGTTTATTGGGGTGTTTTTGGTAATACAAATCGGCGCTGCAGTGGTAAAGTTCATGCTTTGGGGAGTGCGGGAAGGGGGTATGATTGGTACGTTTGGAACGCACGCTGGCGCGCTGTCGACCGTGTTTCCATTATTTTCTATAGGATTTCTCCTCGGGCTCTACCTGATATATGACCGGCGACCGATTTTCTTATGGATAATCTTAGGGTTTATATTCTTTGCCTGGGGAGGTGGAAAAAGGGCATTTTTTGTAATCTTGCCCTTCGTTCTTTTAGGAGGGTACCTTTTTTATCTTATTAAAGAACAGGGGCGGAAAGTTAGTGGACAGCAATTTATTAGGGCGGGACTGATTGTCATTGTATTAAGCCTTCCTGTAATTTATCTGGCAGGCCGAATGACGCCGACATTAAATCCTGAAGGGGAGGTTGGCGGTAGCTTTGATCCGTTGCATATGGTCAATTACGTTGAAAGCTATCATTTTGGACAGCACGAGACATACGGGCTTACTCATGGTCGCGTGGCGACCTTTCGTGTGGCGGTAGAAAACGTTTCTATGGGGGTCTTGCCGTTTTTGTTCGGATACGGCCCTGATGCGGTTTATGGAGTCAGTCGCGGAGATGGTTATCTGCAAGAGCGATTTGAGGTTATCACATTCAGTACGGGACTTAGCAGATATCTGATTGCAACTGGTGTACTTGGCAGTAGTGCATTGATCCTCTTGTATTGTTATTTGGGAGTTCGAAGCTTTGTATACTATTCGTATTTACAATCCAGATATTGGAGAGCGATGGCTTTCGGAATTTTTTTGGGGGTTTTTGTGTTTCTGTTTGACTTTATAAACTATTCGCCTGTGTTTGCTCACAGTTATATACTGCCCATTCTCTTTTTCTATATGACTGCTGCGACGATTCGTGTTGCGGAGAAGGAAAATGCCGGTATTACTGAGTAGAAGGAATTCTATAAATTTGGTGCTTGGGAAATAGAACAAATGGCGACTAAGAAAACCTTGTTGATTATTCCGGGAATTGACGGAGTTGGTGGTGTTGCGAGTTATTATAAGAGTGTCTTACCGCATTTAGAAACGCCTACAGTAATCGTAACCCGCGGAACAAACCGAATAAACCTTTCATTGTGTAAGCGGATACTCGCGGCAGTTCTGTCATATTGGTATGTTTTAAAGGAGCTTTTAAAAGGAGGGGTTGGAGTTGTGCAAGTGAATACTTCATTGGACCGAAGTGGTGCGTTGCGTGATGCATTGTTTATCGTATTGGCCTGGGCATTTCGAGTTCCGGTGGTAACGTTTATTCGAGGGTGGCACCCATCCGAAGTGGCACGCGTAGAGAGAAATAAGTTACACGCGTTCCGATTGATTTTTCTTCGCTCCACGTTAATCATTTTATTATCAAGTGCATTTGCTGAAACATTGAGAAAATGGGGGTATAAGCGAACAATATATGTTGAGACGACGGCGGTAAACGAGGAGTTGATATCGGCATCGCGGCTCGTGAAAGACAGGGATAAGGACTCAAAAATCGTTAATATTTTGTTTCTCGCTCGGGTTGAAAGAGAGAAGGGGATCTATGAAGCCATGGAAGCATTTGCTTTGATTGAAAAACGCTTCCTGAAGAAGGTAAAATTGGTAATCGCAGGGAGTGGACCGGAAATAGAAAGCGCAAGGAACTATGCGGATAAAATTGGGATTCATAATATTGTTTGGCTTGGATATGTAAAGGGAAGGGGTAAGGCGGAGGCGTTTTTGAATGCGGATATTTATTTATTTCCATCCTATCATGAGGGCATGCCAAACTCATTGCTTGAAGCAATGCTATTTGGGCTTCCAATTGTGACGACCTCGGTAGGTGGGCTCAAGGATTTTTTTGAAGAAGGGAAAATGGGGCACATGATTGACAATCCGGATCCGGCATTGATTGCGGAAAAGGTGGATATTCTAATTGAGGAAGCAGAAGAGAGGAGAAAAATTGGCAATTTCAATGCCGAGTATGCGGGGAAATTCTTTCGCGCGAAGACCGTGGCGAAGCGAATGGAACGGATTTGGGAGACCGTAATGTGTGGGACAATTGAGGACGGTGGGGAAAAGTTTTGGTGGGATTCAAAAGGCCCGTCTTTGTTGGATGTTGGCAAAGAAAGAACTGCTTCAGGTACGGTGGTGCGTGATGATAAGGACTAGATTGAATGGCTCTCGTTTACTCTCTGGATCGAGAGAGGGTTAAACTTCCAAAATGAGGCGACACGCTGGAATTGTTTTCGGGTGCTTAATTGAGTAGGATTCGGACTGGGTTTTTTCAGATTCTCATAAGGAATGTTTTGTTTTGGCTTAGTTATGATAAATCGGCTTTTAGTATACTTCGGGAAAGAATGGCGCAGTTCGAAAGGACGCGGCTGGATTGCCAGGGAATTTTATCGTGGGCTAACAACGAAATCACAATGTTTGTACGACAGAGCACGCTTCGATACGGAAAAATTCGTAACGGATTGGGAGCGGTTGAATATTAATGTTAACGGTCAATACCGGGAATTGCTGGACGATAAATTGACATTTTCGAAGGTTTTTCAGAATGATCTTCCTTTAGTGAAAAGTCTTGGGATTATCCATGAATCCAGGTTTTTTCCCGAAGGCGATAGTCAAGTCGCCGGGGGAAGCGTTGAAGAAGCGGTTAGGGGATTGTTAGAACGCTGGGGGAAGGTGGTGATCAAAGCTGTTCGTGGCCATTCCGGACGGTCAGTCTGGATACTTGAATCGACGAAGGGAAATACCGTTTCTATAAACAGAAAGGAACTGGAATTTTGCGAAGTTATTGAGCGGATTCAAAGTTTTCCAGGCACAAAGATTGTTACAGAATTTGTGAATCAAGGTGGTTTTCCCGAGGCACTGTATCCTAATTCATTGAATACGATTCGAG
>PWLF01000219.1 GCA_003559475.1 Bacteroidales bacterium | reverse complement strand
TATTTTACCACAAAAACAAAACCCTACTTTATCTTTTTCTCTTTATCCCCGTTTTGCGGATTGCAAAGATACAAACTTTTTCTTAATTACAAATAAAATTTTGTGAAAATTTAAAAAAAGTTCCCCCAAGAAGACCCATCTTGAAGAATTACAATTAATTACTTACCTATTTGATAAACTTTAAATCCGATTTTTGTTAGTTTTTTTGAGTCAAGAATATTTCTTCCATCAAAAACAAAGGCAGGTTTTTTCATTATACTAAAAATCTTTTCCCAATCATACTCTATGAATTCATCCCATTCTGTAAGTATTGCAACAGCATGAGCATCTTTCACAGCCAAGTATGGGTCATCAACCGGCGATAAAGAACTTTCATTTATACTACTATCTCTTGTATTAAGTTCATTAAGGTCCCTGATCATTTTTGGATGTTCTACTTTTGGATCATAGACATATATATTAGCTTTATCTTCTATCAAATAATCAGCAACGTATATAGCCGCAGATTCACGTGTATCATTAGTATTTTTTTTGAATGCCCATCCTAAAAATGCAATTTTTTTATCTGTAACAGTATTATAAAGAGTGGTTATTATATTATCTGCAAATCTATACTTTTGATAATCATTAATTAATAATACTTGTTCCCAATAGCTTGCAACTTCATTAAGATTAAGGCTTTTACATATATAAACAAGATTTAAGATATCTTTATTAAAGCAAGAGCCTCCAAAGCCCACAGAAGGTTTAAGGAATTTATTTCCTATTCGGGTATCCGTTCCGACAGCTCTTGCAAGTTCTTCAATATCAGCTCCTGTTTTTTCGCAAAGAGCAGTCATTGCGTTAATTGAAGAAACTCTTTGAGCGAGGAATGCATTTGCTGTTAGTTTTGAAAGTTCAGATGACCATACGTTAGTTTGCAATATCCTTTCCCTTGGCACCCATTTTTCATAAATGCTTGTAAGGGTATCCAAGGCATCTTGTCCTTCTTTAGAATCATGGTCTCCTCCTATAAGAACTCTATCAGGGTTATGGAGGTCATCTATTGCGGTTCCTTCTGCTAAAAACTCAGGATTAGAAAGGATATGATATTTTACGCCTGTTCCAACGTTATCAAGGATTGATTTTATCGTTTGAGCTGTTCTAACAGGGATTGTAGATTTTTCTACTATAATTTTGCTTTCAGTTGAGACTTCCGCAATTTTTCTGGCACATAATTCAATAAATTTAAGGTCTGCGGCCATTCCTTTTCCTTTACCATAGGTTTTAGTTGGTGTATTAACAGAGATAAAAATCATATCAGCTTCTTTAATACCCTTATCAATATCGGTAGAAAAGAAAAGGTTTTTTCCTCTTGTTTTTTGAACAATTTCCTTTAATCCCGGCTCATATATTGGAAGATTGTCAAGATTATTGTCATTCCATGCTTTTATGCGTTCTTCATTAACATCAACGACTGTTATTTTTATTTCCGGGCATTTTTCAGCTATAACTGCCATGGTTGGTCCTCCGACATAGCCGGCACCAATACAACAAATATTTTTAATTGAGTTAAAATTCATGATTTGAAAATTGTATAAAAATTATTTTGTCTATTTAATTAAGATGTGCAAAGTTAAAAAAATTTACCAACCTGGGATAAAATTCAGCCCTGTAACGTAAACAGACATTCCTTCAGTTTGGAAAGGAAATGCAAGATATGGCTCTAGTATTAAAGCTCCAAAAAGGTTTATTCTAACAGAGGCTCCAGTACTAAATATAGGAAATCTTTTATTAGCTTCTGCCATTCTATCAGGGTCTATAGTAATATTTTGATTTTTTCCCCAGGCGACTCCTGCATCAAGAAAAAGATTAAGTTCGGTAAAGAAAATTCTACTGGTTATTACGGCAAGTCTTTCCGGTCCGGTAAAAGGTAATCTTAGTTCTAAGCCACTAAGTAAAACTTTGCTACCCAATAGTTGATTAAAAAACTGATCAAAATCATCAAATTCATCGGATATTGCCATTTCCTCCTGTATTCTGTATAAGGAATTATAATTATATCCTCTGACATATCCCATAAAACCTAGAAACTGGGGATAAAATAGGTCGTCAGGTTCTCTTCCGTATCTTCCGTAATGAGTTGTTCTGAATGCAATGGTAAGGGGTCTAATATTAAAATATCTTCTATAATCAAGAGTTGCTGAGTACATATTCACTCTGCCGAATATTCTTTCTATTCCTGCTCTATATCTTTGTCCGGCTAACGGTGATGCCATTCCAAAGTAGGAATTATCTTCAACAAAAGCAAGATTTACTCTTTGCAGATTAAATCCGTCAGGTGCTTCAAGCCGTTCCCGTTCACCACTTCCTATTCTTTGATTTCTATAGTAGTAATTATTAATAGCATCTCTTCTATAATAATACCATGCTGCACTCATTCCTAATTCTATTCTTCTGCTAATAGAAAAAGGGTAGTATGCAAATGCACCAATTTGGTCTTCAAAGAGCCGTTCCATTATAAATTGCAAATTATCAACTTCTCTGTATTCCTCTCCTATTTTTAAAGAATCTTTTATCCATCTACCATAACTATATGGATATGGGATATGAGATACTGAGCCACCCCAACTTATTCTTCTTTCCTGATTAAGGTATCCAACCTGAGCTCCAAAGTCATAAATCTCTCCGTTGATTGCAACAGCTCCGAATAATTGATGTTCACCTGTAATATCGCTAAATAGCATACTAACTGCACCTGCCATTCCTGTGCCGTACCTACTGGTTGCAACACCTGCTCCACTTTGCGCAATATGCGTTAATTCAAATTCTCTTTTATAAGGTTTTATTGCAAAAGAATCTTTAGGAAATACAGGTCCGTCATGTTCTATTTGTAACTGATTATCAACTATTGGTTCTGTCTTAGGTTCTAATGGTGGCAGTGTTGAAGATGAAAAATCAATCTCATTAGGATCAACTTCTACCATTTCAAAATCCGATGGGTTATTTGCTAAATAAATAAAGTATTTTTTATCTTGATAAAGGGTATAAGCAATTTTATTTGTTTTTGATACAGCACTGATAGCAGGAGTAAGATGTGTAATACCACTTATGCCAGTATAAAAGTCTGTCATTCTAAAAACCTTTTCTTTTTCAAAGTCATAATGATACATGTTTCTAAAGCCATCTCTATTAGACAGAAAATACAATCCTTTATCATCAGATGAAAAAACAGGGTTTAAATTTTCGGCATTTGGGAATACTTCTATTATGCTAATTTCAAAGTTGGTATTTGAGACATCAATTATTCCGATATTGAAGTGATATGCGGGGTTGCTATCCACTTGAGAGGATTGCGGTTTATCCGTTGAGAAAGCTATATAACTACCGCAATCTGACCAATTTGTATGTATATATGAGTGTTTATCATTTGTTAGTTGTATAACTTCTTCTTTTTCAAAATTATACATAAATAAGTTTGAAACTCCACCTGCTAATCCGGAAAACACTATATTTTTACCGTCAGGAGACCAAGATAAGTTATTTACAGCAGGAACGTCAGGAATTTTTATTTCTTTTGTACGTCTTGGTCTTTGAACATCTGCTATAGATATAAAATTTCGCCCTTCTTTAACTATTATATAAGCTATTCTGTCGCTTTCCGGTGACCATGCCGATTTTGATTCAAAAAAGTTGAAAGCGTCAATATCTGCATTACGCGTAGAACTTGTTAATCGTCGTATTACATCACCTGTTTCTGTTTCAGCAAGAAAAAGATCAAGAGAAAACAATTCTCTTTCAGAATAAAAGGCAATATATTTTCCATTTGGGCTTAAAGAAGGAGCCATATTGATATGCCCGCCATTATCATCTGTTATAATAGGTTTTCCGACAGGATTATGTTTAGTTGAATCTTTTGATAAAGGCAAATAATGGTTTTTTACCTCATTTTTCCATAATTTCGAAACAGTTTCGGCATTTAATCCAACCACTCTTGATATAGCTCTTTCATATCCTAACATAGCCGTTTCTCTAAAGAGAGGAGCAATTAAAGTATCTCCCCAGGTTTTGCCGAAGAAAGCTACAAAGCTATGACCATATCTGTATGGGTTGTAATTAGCATAATCACGCGTCATTTCTTTTAAGGATGGAAAGTCATCCTGATGAATAGCATCTCTCATTATCATTGCAGTATGAGCGTCATTGCTTCCAATTGAAAAATATTCAGCCATACCTTCAACTAACCACAATGGCAGGTTTCTCATATTGTTCAGTCCTAAAGAATCTTTATCAAACATGGCTCTGAATTGAAAAACGTGAACCAACTCATGTCCGATAACATGGTCAGTTTGAGCATTAGTTTGGAGAACAGGCATTGCAACTCTACGCCTGAGGGCTTCGGTAACCCCCTGCGTTCCAATTCCAATCAAACTACCAACAGCTGTTGTTTGCTGAAAATCAGGATGGTTCTCATAAATTAATATAGGACTTTTTCTGTCAAAAGTATCTTTAAAAACTCTTTGATGTCTCAAATACCATTTTTCATAGCTATTTGCCAGATAATTAGGTATTGAATCATTATCAAAATAATGATAAATATCAAAATTCGGAGATTGATATAGTTGATAGTCAAAATTTTTATAACTCGGACGATTTCTGCCAAAATACTGTGAATAAATATCTTGAACCAATAATCCTGCCAAGAAAAATATTATCAAAGAAACTTTTATAAACACCCTTTTCTTACGAAAAACCTTTACTATTGAGAAAAACATATTTAGAAAAAAGGATTTAATTTTTTTAAGTTCAATCAACAAGCTGAATTTAAAGAATTAACGTAACCAGATATATTTGATTATTATTTATACAATGTTTTTTATATTTTTAATCATAAAAGATGTAACCTCTTTTAGATAAAACTAAAAATGTTTTAATATAAAAAGTTGCTTATAAATTATTGTCAATTAGCGTTTTTTAAGAATTATTAAAAATTCTTTGTAATAAACCAACTTGCGTATCCCAGAGTCTTCTGGAGAATTCGATATCTGTGGGTTCGGCATAGTCAGTAATTAAAAGAGCTACTTCTGAGGATACCGGTTCAGTTACAATCTTTAATTCAAAAAAAGAACCTTCCGAACCTTCATCTAACCACTGAAAACGTACTAGTTCATTTTCTTTAAAACTAACTAATTTAGCACTTTGTTCCGAATCATCCCATTTAAAAATAAAGACATTATCTTCGTCAGTATCAACATTGTCAGCAAACCATCTTGACAAGCCTTCAGGCGAACTTATAAGCGTAAATAAAACCTTTGGAGTGGCTTTTACCGGATATTCCAAAGTAAACTTTTCTAATTCAGCCATGACTTAATTTTTAATTTATTTATTCTGCAATATACAAAAAATTATAATAAGGCTAAGATTTTATAGTTAAAATTTTTACTTAAAATTAAAAAAGCCAAAGTTTAATAATATATCAATCACTAATTTTTTTAGTTTTCTCTTTTAAAGCCTTATCAAAATCTCTTATAATTTTTTCACTTGCGTGCTGGCATCTGCTTCCAACAACATCTGTTGAAAAATATTGATAAAAATAAGGATTAATATCTTCGTTTGCTGAATATTTTAATGGTATATATATCTTTCTGCCTGACACCGGGTTATCATTTCTGTCAAATTTTCTTTTATTTTTATCATAATTAATAATGAACCAAGAACAAACTTTAAATTTACTGTAAATGTTACTCCAAGAATCTCCGCTTTGAACCACATAAGCTGAATCCGAAGGCAGATACCTGTCTATAATAAAACTTATATTTTCCGATATTTTACTTGTTTCTTCTTTTTCTTTTTTCAATTTTTGTTCTTCAGCTTCTTTTTCAATATATATTTCTCTTTCCGGTGTTATATCTTTTTGAGGCTTAACGTTATTAAAAAACAAATCGTAAAACATGAATCCCGTTAAAAGTATTATAACTCCAATAATAACACTATTCCATAAAGGATTTTCCATAAAAATCCCTTTAGTAATTTTTGGTAATTCATCGTCTTGTTTTGATTCACTTGCCGGGGCAAAATCTCTATTTTTATGATCAAGATTATAAAAAGAAATAAGTTGTAATGTAATATTATCTTCACCTCCGGCTTTTAAAGCCATATCCGACAGTCTGCAAGCTTTAGTATAAATCGGCATTGGGTCGGACAATATTTTTTTAATGTTCTTATGATTGACTTTTTCATATAAGCCATCGGTACATAAAAGTATAATGTCATTATTAAGTGGCGTGATTGGTCTTTCACAAACGTAAGGAGAAGGAATTTTTTCTTTACCTAACAATTGTAATTTTTGCAAATCATCTGTTTTTGTATTATTTTCTGATAAAAAAGTTGGTTCAGTAAGTACATGAAGATTTTTGCCCGTATATAGAAAAAGATTGCAATTCCCCACCCATGCATAAAATATTTTATTATTTCTAATTAAAACACATAAGCAGCTAATACCTATTTCGTCATTTTTTTCTTGTTTTTTTGCATAACTGTGTATATATCCTCCTGCATATATCAATGCTGATTGAACCGCTTCTCTTGGGTCGTTAACAACCTCTTTATTCAAGAAATACTCAATGCGTTCAATTACGATATCTTTTGCTTTTGCACCAAATTCATTAATGCCGTCACACATCAAAAAAACATGCCCGTTTGGAGATTCAAAAGCGGCATATCCATCATAATTTGATTCTTTTATACTTCCTTTGTTTGAATGGCTGCCAAACTCGAAATATTTTAATTTTTTGGTTACCATTTGTATTTATTTGTTAGATATTTTTTTGCAAATATACATTAAAGAAACCGATTATCATTTTTTATTTTATTCTCAAGCTGTTCTGTAAGCATAACGAAATCACTTATGGAAAGTTGTTCAGCTCTTTTATCAAATAAAGAGGATTTTAGATTATCACTATCCGTAATTGATTTTAATGCATTCCTAAGGGTTTTTCTTCTTTGATTAAAAGCTTTTTTTACAATTTTAAAGAATAAATCTTCATTATTTATAATTGTAGTGCTTTTCTTTTTTTGCATTCTTATAACTGTTGAAGTTACTTTTGGAGGAGGATAAAAAACATTTGCACTAACATCAAAAAGAATTTCAACATCATAAAAAGCTTGGCATAATACACTTAGTATCCCATATGTTTTATTGCCATGTTTTGCAGATAACCTCAATGCTACTTCTTTTTGAAACATCGCAACTACTTCGGGGATATTTGATTTATGCTCAAGTACCTTGAATATAATTTGAGAAGATATATTATAAGGGAAGTTGCCTATTACACCAAAGCTTTCATTATTAAAAACCGATTTTAGGTCATAATTAAGAATATCTCCATAAATAACATCATTAGCTGCATCCGGATATTTATTCTTTAAATGTTGGACAAGATCTTTATCATACTCAATGCCATACCAATTAATATTTTTGTTGTTAAGTAGATATTTGGAAAGGACGCCTGTTCCGGGACCAACTTCCAGCACTTTTTTATAATTGCCAAAACCGGTAAGGCTTCCTGTAATTTTTTTTGCTATATTTTCATCATGCAAAAAATGCTGACCTAAAGATTTTTTTGGTAAAATATTCACTTAAGCTACAAATTTATTTTATTATCTCTTAATTTTCTGTATCTGTTTCTTGCAATATGATTATATGTACTGCCCGTATAATCAACCATCAATTTTCTATATAACTCACTTGCTTTTTCAGGGTTATTTAGAATATTTTCGTTGAGTTCCGCTTGTTTGAACAATGCTTCATCAGCTAATATATCATCAGGATATTTTTCAACCAGGGCAGAAAACAAGCTATCAGCTTTTTCATATCTGCTTATTCTAAGGTTAATCTCAGCTTTTGTATATAATATATCGCTTTTTATTTGATGATTCGGAAATTTATGAATTATAGAATCGAGTATATTAAAAGCTTCATCAAAACGGTTCATGAAGACCATTCTTTCGGCTTTTGCGTACATTTCCAAAGGTTTAGTATCATTATCAAATCCGATATTATCCTGTATTTTTAAAGAAAGAGCCATCGCGTCATTAGCGATGAGTTTTGATGTAGCAGATTTTAAAACATCGAGTTGTGCTTTAGCCCAATCAAATTCGCCGATATAAAATGACAATCTTGCATTTTTATATTTTGCTTCGTGTCCTATAGGATTATCTTTAAATTCTCTATCCACTCTGGAATATAAAAGTTTAGCATCCCAAACGTCGCCTGTTAGTACAAGGATATCTGCCATTTCGACCCGGCATTCAGCTTTAACGGTATTATGTACTCTACGCATATCAATAACCTTTTGCAGTAGTTGAACAGCTTCATCAGATTTACCAAGATAAAATGCTTTTATATTTGCCAGATTTCTTATTAACGAAACCGTATTAACATGAATGCCGAACTTTTCCAGTGCTTCTTTATAAGCATTTTCAACATCTATTAAGTCCTCTTTATTATAATCATGAGAAGACGTCAGTCTTTTAAATTTGGTATCCAGCAGACCTACCTGAGCTTCAATATAGTATTCACCTGAATCGCCAATATCTATAATGTAGTTAAATGCTTTTTCCGCAACATCAAAAGCGTTGTTTGCCAAGCTTAATTCGGCAATATCAAAAATTATTTCTCCTCCTCTTTGTAATCTTCTGTCAAGACCTCTTGCTTGCCTTAGAGCCATCTCAAAATCTTTTTGTTGAATTGAAAGCCAAAGGAGCATTTCCGAGAATATCGTATCAGCTCCTCTTTGTTGTGAACGCCTAAGCAAAACTTTTCTCAAGGCATCATTTTTTTTAAATTCAGGGTCGTTGTTAAGTTCATCTTGCAATATTCCTCTGATTTTATCCATTTCATCCGGAGAAATTGTTATAAGATCAACGTATTCATCCATCATCTTTTCATATTCTCCTTGCATCTTGTATATTTGAGCTATTTGTTTGTTGAAGGGATTACTTCTGCCAAATTTATCTCTTCCATTTTTATATGTTTTAAGAGCAAGCTCATTTTCGCCGATATTTAAAAAAGCTTCGGCGAGTGAAATTACTCTATGAGGTTGGTCCGGCAAATCGTCAACTAGTCTGTTAAAATGCCTATTAGCTCTACGATTATTTCCGGAGCGCATCATAACATAACCCAAATCAACTTGATACTTTAACTCAAAAGGATTGTTCTCGATTCGTTCTTCAACAACATTTGTGGCTTTTCTAAACTCTTCAAGTTCAAGCAAACTTTTTAAATAATTTCTATAAATAACCTCAGTTGAGTTTTCATCAAATAAATCCTCATATATAGCTGCTGCTTTTTCATATTGTCCATTACGGAAATATTGAGCAGCAAGTCTTTCATCACCCGTTTCATTTGAAAATAAAACAAAAGAAGGTGTAATTACTAAAAAAAATATTAATACTATTGATTTTATCATATAATTACTCTGAAGACAAATTTAAATAAAAATTCTGCTTTATAAGAATTAACGTTACGAAAGGAAATATGTTTTTTGTTTTTTTAAGTTGTGGGTTTCTTATCTTTCCTTAACTTCTATGATAGTAGCTTTCTTAGTGCTTTCTTTTCTTATGATAATCCCATATTCCTCTTTTAATTGAGTTTTTGTTTTTTTAAAACTAGCATCGCTATCTAATGAAATCCCGGAGCCAAGAACATCATAATCGATGTTAAAATTGTAATTTATTTGATTATCTTTTAAGATTAATGGAATTTTATAAAATGCTCTTATTGTTGCGGTTAGTCTTTCTATACAGTATGAATATGTATTGTTTTTTTCTGTGGGGGCATTTTTTAATTTCTCTTTATCTTTAACATGTAAAACATAAGCAGGCTTATAAAAAGTATCGGTAACAAGATTAGTTTGTTTTATGATATCTTTATGTAATTGAAGCCTATTAATATTATAATTATTTTTTGATGTTACATTTAATTTATATTTATTAAAATTATTTGGAATTCCTTTACAAATTGTATCATTATTAAATGGATACAATTTTGCTGCAATATTTGTAATATGTTGATTTAATGAAATTGTGTCATGTGAGAATAAGCATTGTTTATAAGATGTGTCAAATAAAGATTGTTTTGATATTTCAGCGTTATAAGTTTTATTTTCAAAAGTGCCAGAATAATCAGTGCTTATGAATAATGTTAATAAAAGTATTGCAATCAAATTATTAAAGAAGTGTGCTATAATACAATATACAAAACCAAACCGCAAACCTATATAACATAATATTATTGCAAGTCCGGTTAACTGAATTACGGCAAAAAATCTTGCCCATTCTGTATAGTTCGAAATATGTAAAACTCCAAATAAAATACTGGTAAAAAAAATTAACAACAAAAATTTAATCTTTTCATGTTTAAAAATAAAGAAGACATAAAATAATATTGGTGCTATTATTACTAATAAAAGGATACTTTGAAAGCTGAAATGCAGTATAAGTAAAATCCCGGAATATGAAACAATTATTCCTATCCTTTTTTTAATTATCCAGCCCCTAAATGCAAGTTCTTCAATTATAGCAGGGAAAAAAAGAATTGCTATTAAAACATACAAAGGATGAAAAAGAAGAAATATTTCTAACAAAGGTCCTTGGAAATAATCTCCTTGCTTATAAGCTGTAGTAACCGTAATTGCCAAAAAACCTAATATATACGCAAGTATCCCACATAACAGTATAAAGATATTTATGCTTTTTGAATTTTGCTGTTTCATAAAACTATAAATATTATTTAATCGCCTCATAATTATGCCAACAAAACAACCAAATGAAGCGATTAAATAATATGATTTTGACAAATATAATTTATTAAGAAATATTATTGTTCTTTAACACAATAGCCTCCACAAACTTGTTTTACAAATTTTAAATTCTTAGATTTACATTCTTGTTTTTTATTATATATCCTAGCTTTACATTCTCTGTCAAGATACCATATCCCTACTGCAACTGCTATTGCGGTTATTCCTACAGCCGGATGTTTTTCAGAAAATGAAATTTCCCTTTCATTCTTGATATACTCCATAAAAGAAGTTAAATCCAATCTGGAACTATGAAAATCTAACTCTGCTTTCTCTTCTACTTTATCTCTGTTGTTTTCTCTTATTAAAACAGAAAGATAGTCTTCAGTGTTGTGATTAACATCGTAATTTATCTTTGACCCGCCTCCTAAAGATAAGACAAAATGATCATTAGATGACTCCAATATTTTTGCATTCGGGAATGATGAATAATCAAAAACAAACTCACTTATACATTCATCTTTGGTGTTTCTTTTTGAATGCCATTCAACAACCTCGGTTTCTTCTCTCACTAAATACAAGTTTCGTATCCATGAACTTTATAAGATGCATTAAAGAGAGTGTTTTTGCTTTGTATTGAGCTGTCATTAACATTGACCAAATCTTTTTCTTGATCTTTGTCACAAGCTAAAAGTAAAACGAAAAGACTTATTGCAATTGCATGCAATACAGAATTCTTCTTTGTTAATCTGGGTTTTTTCATAATAAAATCTTGTTTAAAGGTTAATAATTAGGGTTATTTTAAAAGAATTGCAAATTAAAAGATAAAAAAGATATTATCCAAATTATTTTTGCTTTTTGTCGCATTTACTAATTGAACTTAGAATGTTTATAAATATCAAACCCATTAAAAATATCGTGACTGTAAGTAAAATTAATGATTTATTTTTAATCAATAATTTCAAACCCTGTATAAGGTATTAAAAACTCGGGTATAATAATTCCTTTTTCGGATTGATAATTTTCCATTAAAGCTGCTATTAATCTTGGTAAAGCTAAAGCACTTCCGTTTAATGTATGAGCGAATGTATTTGCTCCTTTATCATTCTTGTATCTCAATTTCATTCTATTAGCTTGAAAACTTTCGAAGTTGGATACAGAGCTGATTTCCAGCCATTTATTTTGTGCCGGAGAAAATACTTCAAAATCATATGTCATAGCAGCTGCAAATCCAAGGTCTCCTCCACATAATCTTGATATGCGGAAGGGCATTTTAAAAAAGCTCAATAAAGATTTCACATAATCAACCATTTCATCTAAAACTTTATAGCTTTCTTCCGGTTTAACAATCTGAACGATTTCGACTTTATCAAATTGGTGAAGTCGGTTCAGTCCTCTGACATCTTTTCCGTGAGAACCTGCTTCTCTGCGAAAGCATGTTGAATATGCAGTACACTTAACGGGAAGTTCTTCTTCTTTTAGTATAACATCTCTAAATATGTTTGTTAGCGGCACTTCAGAAGTTGGTATTGCAAAAAGGTTATCAGCTACTATGTGGTACATTTGCCCATCTTTATCCGGTAATTGTCCGGTTCCAAAAGCTGAATCTTTATTTACCATCAATGGAACTAAGTATTCTGTATATCCCGCTTCCATAGCTTTATCCAAAAAGAATTTTATTAAAGCCCTTTGAAGAATAGCTCCTTTGCCTTTATAAAGTGGGAATCCGCTTCCGGTAATTTTACTCCCAAGATCAAAATCAATTATATCATATTTTGTTGCTAACTCCCAATGAGGCATTGCTTTTCCGGCTGTTTCACAAGCAATATCAGCTTCATAAACTATTTCATTGTTTTCTTCAGATTTCCCGGCAGGAACAAGTTTGTGAGGTATATTAGGAAGCTGTATTAATAAATTTTCCTGTTCTTTTTTAAGACTTTCAAGTTCTTTCTGCAAGTCTTTATTCTGAGATTTTAATTGTGAAGTTTTTTCTTTAGCTTTTTCAGCTTCCTCTTTTTCCCCTGCTTTAAATAAGTCTCCAATTTCTCTAGCGAGAGAATTTGCTTTTGAAAGATTATCATCTAACTCTTTTTGAGTTTCACGCCTTTTTTTATCAACTTTGATAATATCTGACAAAATTTTTTCTGCATCAAAATTTTTTATTAATAATCTTTCTTTAACAAATTCAATATTTTCTCTAATAAAATTAATACTAAGCATTTTATATTATTTTAGATTAGTCTTAAGATAAAAATAGCAGGGCAAAGTTAAATAAATTTGCTCTGTTTATTAATTATTTTAATTTTTTATGTAAAAAAAGCATCTGTGCTGAATAATTATACCAATATAAATTAATAAAAAAAATAGTTTATCTTTAAACAAAAGCTATTTTGGAAGTTATAACATATTTTAAATTTATTAATTTTACGCATTAAATGAAAGTTAAAGTCGGTTGAGAGGCAATAATAAAATTTTGAGTTTTTTTCAAACAAAAAGTATAAGATTTTTTAGAGATTAATTATTTATGACATTAAATTATTTTTCATATTTGAATGATTTTT
>PWLF01000082.1 GCA_003559475.1 Bacteroidales bacterium | reverse complement strand
TTGGAGAAAGCCGTTGTAGTTGAAAAAGAAAAAAGAGAAGAAGAAGAACGCAAGAAAAAGGAACAAATTGAAAAAGAAATACGTCTTAAACAAGAACAGCAGGAAAGACTTCAATACGAAAGATTGAAAAAGAAATACGAAAACTCAAATTAATTAAATTATGTCAACACTTGGTGGAATGATAAGGTATGCTATGCGAGATAAACCCAAAAAACAGGGTTGGCTACCTAAAGAAAAATGGATTGAAAAAATGAAAGCGGAAGGAAAGTGGAAAGAAAAGAAATAATTTTTGTAACCTTATATAAAATTTTACGTATATTTGTATAGTTCTTTAAATATTAATTCTAAAACTTAGAAATCATGACAAAGTTAAATTTTGAGATTAAAGTTGAGTGTAAAGGGTTTGCTGCGGGAACTCTTGGCTGGCTTAATGAGAAATTAAGTGCAACCGAATTAGTTATAAAAAACACCAAAAATGGTGAAGCCGGAATGTTTGCAAGAGAATTCACGGGTGTAAATTCCGAAGGTAAGAAAACCTATGTTAATACCTTTATTTGTAAGGTAATGGCTTATGACCCCAATCATACAGACCGTTGGTGTTATGAAGGACGTAGAATTAGTAACACTGATTTGCATTCATGTAAGTTGTATACTGATGAAGCATCGCATGGATTTGTTGATATAACACTAACAAAGGCAGCAGAAGAAGTTGCAGAAGAATTTCTAACAATGGCATGTGAGAAGTTTGTGGAGTGGTGGGAAAATGATGGAAAATAATTGTAACTCTGCATGAAAAATTTCGTATCATAATACAGATACAGATAACGTTCTTAAAGAAATTTAAAATACTTTCCGTGATTGTCATAGGTCACATAGTAGAGTGATGTTTATTGGTTCAGTCCCCTGCGAAGTAGTGAGCGCAGGGGACATTTTTTTATTAAAAATGTTTATGTAACCATTTATAAACTATTTCGTATATTAAATAAAAAACATATAATTTTGAAAAGATAGGTATTTTATTTAAAAAAACTATCAGTAAAAAACTTGTAACCTTGATTAGTTTTTTTCGTATATTTGTATAGAAGTTTATTTACTAACCAATAAATCACTATTATGAAGTACAACATTTCGACTTATTCAGATGCAGACGTAACTACAACCACTGTTGAAAAAGATATTACATTATCTAAAGACAGTCAAAGTATTATTTTTCAAATGTTCTCTAAAAACATTTATTCTAATCCTATTGGTAGTGTTGTAAGAGAGATTACATCTAATTGCTTTGACAGTCATGTTGAAGCAGGTGTAAAAGATATGCCCGTTGTTATAAAAAAATCTCTTGATAAAGAAACCAATACACATTACATATCATTTATTGATTTTGGTGTTGGTATGAGTCCTCAGAGAATTGATAAAATATTCTCAATAATGTTTTCATCAACCAAAAGAGATTCTAATGAGCAGATAGGAGCGTTTGGATTGGGAAGCAAAACGCCTCTAGCTTATAAACGTAGCACTGGATTAGGTGAAGGTGAATACGATAATTCGTATTTTATCATTACCAACTATTCCAACACAAAATACATATACCAAGTTTATGAAGGAAATAGTTCACCAAGAATCTCTTTACTTCATGAAGAACCAACAACAGAAGGTAATGGTACTGAAATCCGTATTCCGGTTTTGAAAAAAGATGTAGAAACATTTGCAAGAGAAATGGAGAGACAACTATATTATTTTGAAAATATTGTCTTTGAAGGTTTTGATGATTATAATGTTTCAAGATATGTTGAAAATGATTATCAAATCCTGCAAGCCAAATCATTCTTTTTCAGAGGTATGGCATATAATAGTACTATTCATGTTTGTTTGGGTAGGGTAGCTTATCCGATAGATTATAGTGCTTTGGGTTTAGATGGTTATAACTATCGAATTCCTATTGCATTGAAACTGAATGTTGGTGATATTGGTGTAACTGTAAGTCGTGAAAGTTTGGATTATTCAGAGAAAACCATAAAGGTTTTGAAAGAAAAACTGGAACTGGCAAAGCAGGAGATTGTATCAATGCTTTCAAAACAATATGATAATGTAGTTACATTGGAGGATTATTTTGAAGTTAAAAACAATTTTGGTGTTTTGAAACTTGCGGGGAAAGATATTAATTTATCTAACTTCATTGATAAAAAATCAGTCAATTTCGAAAACTTCATGTTCAAAGACTTGGACTTGGTTGATTTTCCACAACACAAAAACTTGTATAATGCTTTGTTTGAGAATAAAAGATATGGTACGAAAGAACCTGTTTATAGTTCTACATTCAGTGGTGGATATGATGATTTGAAGAAATACAATGAAAAACTATATTTTGTTGATGGATTTTTCAATAGAAAAGTAATCAAACAATCTTATTTAAAATCAAAACACCAACGTTATTACATTATCTCAAAAAGAGATTTGCGTAATCAAAGCGTACTCTATACACTTGCTAATTTATTTGGTAAAAATGTGAGTGATTTGGTTGAAATTGATGCAACAACAAATGAACGGTCTACAACACCATTCTACGAAAGGTTGTTACAAGTAAGGGATGAATACTTTGCCATAATCCAAAAACATTGTACTGATTACGATACATTGGAAGTGCCTGATGAATTTGTTGTAAGTCGCAAACGTGAAAAACTTGATGCCAATGTACTTAAAAGTAGTATTCCTATTAAATTTATGGGTGGGTATAGTAAAACAAGGGTACAAGTAAAAGATTTGGTTGATTTTAACAGAACCATATTCTATGGTACAATGGAAGATGAATATGATTTAAATGTAGCACATAGATTGTTCAAATCATTGTTCAATGCAGACGATATTATAACCAATTATGGTAGTTATTATTATAATAGGAATAATAAGACAAGTTTTGATATGACAAATAAGAGAGGTATAATGTTCGTAATGGTTGCAAAAAACAATCAGAAAATCTTCCAACACTGCAAAAAAGCATATCATGTAAGTAAATTTAAACACAAAATGCTTTATAGGAAAGAAGATTTGGTTATGAACTATTACAATGTTCATGTTCTTTTGAATAAATATGATGAAATTAATAGATTTTATAAATCTAAAAACCTTGCATATATCAATCAAGAATGGTCAGATTTTGCACAACAAATTAAATTTGATATCGAACGTATTCCGGCAATTGCAAAGAAAACAGAATTCAAATATTTGAGTTATGAGTTAGGTAAATATTTCGACTTATCAAAAGCAAAATCTGTAGATAAAAATTTATTGGAGCGAATTGAAAAACTGAATAAATTAGAAGAAACAAATGACAAGATTTTTGATTATATAAGAATGTCTTATGGTGGTGAATACTTAAGTACTGAACCATTACTGGTTGAAATTCTTAAAAAGGTTATGATATTTGACATTTAAATAAAACATATGGTGGGTGTTTTAAATAACA
>PWLF01000178.1 GCA_003559475.1 Bacteroidales bacterium | reverse complement strand
TCATCGTCGCAATGATAGTCTGAGTTAATAAACAAGTAGCGATGAGTCAAATCACCCCAATCGCAATCTACATCCACAAAATCATCATAACCTACACCACCATTTGGCACATGGAATCCATCAGGGCAAATTCCCTGAGATTTTGCCGGCGGAAGGTCGCCTTCTCTGTCCCAATCCATAGCTGCACTCCACTGATACAGGTATCCGTATTTATCAAAATATGTTGCACAGTCGTCATTATAACATCCACACCAGCCAACGTCTTCACCTTCTACCCAAGCTACTTCCGTGCATCCGCTGTCATATTTCAAATTTTCAGCAAACCAACATCTGCCGCCAATTTGCACTAACTTATAAACATATCCGTCATATTCAATTTCATATTCATAGGTTTCTCCTTCAAGCCCTTCACAAGGATTTTCTAGAAGTTCAGGTTCGGGACCACACCATATTTCATGCCACTCATCCATCCAAATTTCAAAACATCGCGTAATTGTATTATAAATAAGCAAAGACCCTGCGGGGTCATCTATGGCATCTCTTTCGTATGTTGTCATTCGCGGCAACAAAAAACCTTTATTGTCAGAGATAAGCTCAAGCACCGCCGATGAGTGAGCTTGTTGATCTCCTTCATCGCTGATAACTGTTCTTTGCTGAGTAAAACTTGATAATGAATATAAAAGCATTAGTAATAGTAAAATACTATTTTTAATTGATCTCATAATAGTTTAATTTAATAAGTAAGTTATAAATTTTATTTATTATTATTATGTTTGTCAAGTTTCACAAGGTTATTTATGAAAACTTGAATTATATATATTCTGCAAATTTATAATTTTATTTTTTCTACTCAATAGTTAAAATAACAATTTAACTTCTATATTTGAGCTCCGCCTATAAGTTTATAAACTTTTTACTTTATACTCTGCCATTCACCTTAAGGTTCAATTATAACCTCGCGTATGCAGCGGACTCTATGCTCATCACCTTTACAACCATCACCAAATGTAATACATACAGTATCTTGCCCCGGGTCACAATTTTCAAAATCTTTATAGCGTGTTCCATTCCCCGTATTAGGTTCTGTAGAGCAATAGTAATCATGTCCATCTTCATAAAAATCATCACCTACAGCTTCTACCACAGCTCTGTTAAAGCAAAGCTGAGTTAGCTCATAAGCACTTGGCAAAAACCAATCACTATATCCCCCCGAAACATGTTCATCACATAACTTTGCTGCAAAACTTGCATCATCACAATCAGCAACAATATCGGCTGTATTGCTTGATCCTGCACCAAGGTCTGTTGATGTTGTATTTACTCTTGTGCCCGGACAGCCAAACTGTATTCCGCTACTTTGGTCTTCCGTCTCGGAAATAAACGCATGACAAACACCCGGGACATATCCGGGGTCTCCATCCTGTAATATATAAAAAACAACACCACCGCCAAATTCGTCTCCTATTTCAGGACATTCAAGAGGCTCCGGTTCTGATTCTTCATCACACCATACCTCATGCCACTCGCTATCAATAAAAGTTTCCACACATTTCGTCTGATTATTATAAATGAGCAACGACTCTGAGGGTTGATCAATATTATTCCTGCTATCAGTATCCATTCTTGGAAGCAAAAACCCTTTATCAGTAGATTTTAATTCCAGTATAGCAGACTCATGAGCTTCTGAGCCTCCTTCATCGCTAATTATAACTCTATTCTGAGAAAAGGTTGTAACCGAAAAATTTAATAACAGACAAGCTGTTATAAGTAAATTAGTTTTCTTTTTCATTTTTTAAATTTTTAAACTTTTAAACTATATATTTCACACAATACCACGAAATAAAACCTTTGCTAACCTTAGCGTTTAATCACTTGGCGCACTTTGCGTGAACTTTTTTTAAATTATTTTTTACTTAATTTGGATCTTGCACACAACGAACTGAAAACCCGTAAGATTTTTGCAACGGATATATAGTACTCATATCATAACAAAATAATACTAAGTAATACGCATTACTTCCATCTTCTTCATCTGCTGCCCAAAAATGTGTATCGTCTTTAAGGTCTCTAAAATCATCACCAACCGAATCGTCCGGTTGTCTTTGCCCTGCCCCTACTGCAGTAAATCCGGTACTATTGGTTGAGTTATTCATGGTGCACCAACGATCTGTACCAGGCTCTTTTAGTTCGGGTGGAGCATCTGTTTGTCCTCCTGCAAAATCAATTAAGTCTTGAAATTCTTCTCTGGTTGGCAGATACCATCCATCAGGACAAATTCCCTGTCCCGGCTCATTATGTCTTGCCCAATTGCGAGCAATAGCCGTTGCGTAGGTATAAAGCTTCCCATAATCTTCAACTTCATCATTGGCATTGTTGTTGTATATAGTATAAGCGTCATCTGTATTATTATCTCCCAAAGCTCTCCATTCTTCAGTGTCAGTAATATAAGGTATCTCTGTGCCATCAGGATAATGTGTAACTCTCAGGTTTTTTGCCATCCAACACTTATCTCCTATTTGAACAACAGGATAAACATTTCCATCATAATCCGTTACATTTGAGGGACAGCCGGATTCGCAATCTGTTGTTGAGCTATTCAATACCAAAACCTCAGATTCTCCGCAATGGTTATAAGCCCACACATATAGCGTATGCGACTCTCCGCATCCTAAACCGGTTTGTAAATAAGTTGTATTTGTGCCAACAGAGGTTGCTCCGCTAAAATCATCTTCAGTATTGTACGCATATCCATCAGCATCAGGAACGGTACTCCAATTCCATTCTATTTCTTCTTCATCGGGCACGTGAGTACCTGCTTCAGGAGCATCAGGAACAGTTTCAATAACTACTTCTGTTGAAGATTCGGCTACACAATCATTGTCATCTGTAATAACAACAGTGTAAGTTCCCGTCATTTCACTTGTGGCATTGGGAATTTCGGGATTTTGTTCTGTTGAAGTAAATCCATCAGGTCCCGTCCAGCTATATTCAAAAGGCTCTTCTCCTATTGGTGAAGCAGTTAAATGAATAGTTTCTCCTTCACAATAAGGTCCTTCATTATCAGCTGTTACAGCACAAAAATCCTCTCCGTAGCACCATATATCATGCCATTCGCCTTCTAAATAAATATTAAAGCACTGAGTGAAAGAATTAAAAATAATTAGAGCTTCTGCAGGATCATTAACATTATGATTTCCATTTATGCCAGGAAGCAAAAACCCTTTATCAGTAGATTTTAATTCCAGTATAGCAGACTCATGAGCTTCTATACCTCCTTCATCGCTAATTATAACTCTATTCTGAGAAAAGGTTATAACCGAAAAATTTAATAACAGACAAGCTGTTATAAGCAAACTAGTTTTCTTTTTAATCATTTTCATCATTTTTTAATTTTTAATATTAAACCTTTAAACTTTATTTTCCACACAATAGCACGAATTAAAAGCTTTCTATTTTTAACTTCGTGTATTTTGCGTGATTTTTAATTACTTTTAACTT
>PWLF01000068.1 GCA_003559475.1 Bacteroidales bacterium | reverse complement strand
TCTAAATTACAACAAAGCAAAAACATGGTATTCAACATCTATGAATTTAGGTTATGATAATGGTGAGATTTATCTATACATAAGTGAGGTAACACTTGGGCTTGGAGAATTTGATACAGCTATTGACTTTGCTGAAAGATTTTTAGAGTATGAGCCGGAAAATGAAAGAGGGGTAAAAATGCTTGAATCGGCAAAATATTCAAAAGAACATTATTATACTAAAACAATATTTGAAGTTTCTTTTGAAGAATCTTTAAGTAGTGATGCTGAAGAATGGGGTATAGCTTATTTAGAGAACTATATTATTTTCCATGATGATCCTGAAAAATTTGACAAACAATTTGATATAGAATTAAGCCTTTATCGCAATAACATAATGTATTGGGCTAGAAGGTCAGAAACCCCAAAAGAAAGGATAGTTTTTTCATCCACAAGACCAACTGAGGTAGGTACATCAGTTCAAACCGGATATTCTAATATTTATCAATCAATGTATAGCCGGCAAGAGGACAAATGGGACCCCCCTACACTACTAAAAGGAGGCATTAATTCGCCATATTATGAAGGTTTCTTATCTTATGATAAAAATAACAGAGTCGGATATTTTATGAATTGTGGTGGTTTCGATGGAACAAGAGAAACTTGTGACATATATACTTCAGAATATGACCCACAAACAGATACTTGGGGACAAGCAAAATTATTTGATTACAATTCAGACAATTATAATATCGGGTATCCTTCAATAAATGATGATGGCACAGTTCTTTATTTTGCCTCAGACAATCCTGAAGGACACGGAGAATATGATCTTTACAAAATTTTTAAAAATGATAACGGTAAATGGAGTAAACCTGAAAATCTTGGTTCTACAATAAACACAGAGTTTAATGACGCATATCCTTATATTGCAGGGAATGTACTATATTTTTCATCATTCGGTAATCCGGGAATGGGAGGTTTTGATGTATTTTACTCCATAATTGATGAAGACGGAAACTATTCGGAACCTCAAAACATGGGAGCTCCAATTAACAGTAGCGCAGATGATTTTGGCTTTGTTATAAATGAAGATTATTCGAGAGGGTTTTTTAGCTCAAACAGACCGGGTGGCTCAGGCAATGATGATATTTATTCTTTTAATGTAATATCCAAAGATATCACATTAAAAGGACTTGTAACAGATGGTGTTACAAACAAACCCATTAAAAATTTTGAGTTTTTTATAATTGGAGAGGATGGTTCTTTCTATACAGTAAAAACTGATAATAATGGAAAATACGAATTGCCTGACATAAATTCAAGCGTAAACTATGAAGTAGAAGCTTATCACCAAGATTACGATAGCTTTAATGAAAAAATATCCGTTGAAGACCAGCTAATATTGAGTCAATTCGAAGTTGTTACTGAATATGACTATAATATAGAATTGTTTCCCGAAGGTTATGTTTTTGAAGATGAAGAATACAAAAAAGACATAATCGAAGAAGATTACGAGTTTGAATATCTTGAAGAAGAACCTGTTGAGGAAGATTTGCCGGTTTTTGTGGATAAAGAAACTTATGATAAAAAACCTACCAGACCAACATTAGATATTAAAGATTTTGATTTGCCATTAATCCATTTTGACTTTGCAAAGCATGATTTAAAACCTTATGCTAAACAACAACTTGACTCTGTAGTTGAATTTTTAAAAAACAATAAACGAAAAGGAGTCGTTATTCATGGGCATACCGATATAATTGCAGGTCATTTAATCAACTTCTTTCTTTCTCAAAAAAGAGCACACAATGTAAAAGATTATCTTGTAAAAAATGGAATTGATAGCAACCGGCTTTATGCTATAGGGCACGGAAAAATGGAGGTGGCTATACCAAATGCACAAACTGATGAAGAACATAGATTTAACAGAAGGGTTAATTTTGAACCTAAAGATATTAATAGATTTAACGCTTTTATAAGCAACGCTCCAAAACATAGTTTCAGATACCTTAATTCTATTACAAAAGATGTTTTCTTTGCAAGCGGCATTGAATTTATGGTGCAATTTGCTGCTACTCAAAAACCAATTAATCCTAATTATTACAATAAAATAATGGAAGAGTTCCCGGAGTTTAATATAATTTACTATTATGATAAAGACCAATTTCACAGATATTTAGTCGGCAGTTTTGATAATTTTAATATTGCTTACGAAACACTAAGAAAATTAAGAACATTAGGCTATGATACGTATATAGTTGCATTTGACAACGGCGAAAGAATAAGTGTTAGCTTAGCTCAATCACTAACAGAATAAATGTAACAAAATGCTATTTAGCTAAAATTATTGCAATTAATTATATAAAAAATTGATCTATATTATAAGTTTTTAATGATCAATAAAAAATATACAGCCATGAAAAAATTAATTTTATATGTGATAGTATTCTTGATGTCAAGTTACTCACAAGTTTTGGCTCAAACAGATGCTCATTTCAGTCAGTATATGTTCAATGAAAATACTTTTAACCCTGCAGCTATTGATATTTCAAATACTTTAAACGCAACTATGTTAGCTAGACAACAATGGGTTGGATTTGAAAATGCTCCATCCACGCAAATAGTTAATGCAAGCACATACTTACAAGATATATATGGAGGAGTTGGTCTTAATATAATTAATGATAAATTAGGCTACGAAAACTTTCTTATAGCAAGAGCTTTTTATGCTTATCCAATACAAACAGGAGCAATATCAACACTAACATTTGGATTAGGTGCAGGAATTATAAACAGAACATTAGATGGGACAAATCTTGATTACCCAACTGATTATATAGGCGTGACAGACCCTCTTGCATTTTATGGTAGAGAAAATTTTATCAAACCCGATTTTAATTTTGGAACAGAATATAAAGACCCTAATCTTACTTTAGGATTTGCTGTAACTCATTTACACTATAGATCAGCCGAGTTTGCCTCAATTGAAAAGCAACCTATGCACTATTATTTATATGGGAAATATAGATTCAAAAATATTATTGAAGATATTGATATTGAACCCTTTTTACTTTTTAAAAGCAGCTGGTTTATTACACAATTTGACTTAAATGTTTTAGCTTACTATGATGATATGATATGGTCAGGATTTAGTTATAGATTAGGAGATGCTATTTCAGCAATGGTTGGTTATCAAATATCTGACTACATTGGCATAGGATATGCTTACGATTATGCAATTGGAACCAGCAGAGGATACAGCGGAGGCTCACATGAAATTATGATATCAACTACTTTTGAAGGATTTAATGAATCAGCTATAACACCTCAAACACCAAGAATATTTAACTAACATATACTAAATAATCCCTGAATAATAGGATTTTAAATAGCTCAATTAAGCTGAAAAAGAATTACTTTCCTAACGATTGCTTTTTTATCTATTAGTTTTTTTATAAGTTTGCTAAAAATAATAAATCAAATAATCTTTTTGTAAAATTATGAGTTCAATCATTGGTAT
>PWLF01000252.1 GCA_003559475.1 Bacteroidales bacterium | reverse complement strand
TCCATAATAATTCATTTCAAAGCAAGCTCTTCCTAAAATTATTGCCGGATTAATTCTATATTTATTAGAAAATTTATAAATATTTTCATCACTTAATGGAATGTAGTTTTTTAATAAATCATTCCAAGAACTAGGGGGGATTAAACTTTCTTGAGCATAATTATTTGCTTCTTTTTCTAATTCGTTTTCTTCAGTTTCAGCTAAATCAATAAACTTACTATCTTTATTCTTTCTTATATGCAATGCGATATGTCCTAATTCGTGTAAAACTGTAAATGCAAAATTATCTATCCTATTATGTCGTAATGTTAAAGCTATAACAGGATTATTTATAGACCAAAATGAATACCCATCAATTGGAGTTTTTTCTAATTTATCTACTAACAAGAACTTGATCCCATATTGAGCTAATTTTTTGTCAACTAATTTTAAAACATCTTTATTGATGAAAAAAATCTCTTGCAATTCTATATTTAATTGAGGTAGATTTTCAAAATTGAATGTATTTGCTTCCTTTTTTTCAGCTTCATATTCAACAAGAGAAGTCCAAGCAATCATATTTTTTTCATCAATTTGCAATTTTTCGCTCTTTTTGAAAAAAGAAAATTTTCTTTCGGATATTTTATTAACTAATTCGTCAATTGACTTAACAGAATAAATAGATTGAATTACAGATATGTTTGATGAAAGATCATTTGTCAAATATCCATTTTTATCAAAATATTTTACCGGAACGTATTGAGTTATAATATTCCAAATCTCAATAAGTTTTATTTTATTAATATTTTTTTCCTTAATTTTTGCAATATCAATTTCATATTGAGATTGAAATTTCATCCAATAATCAGCTGAAATTCCAAGAGCTTTTTCAAGCAAAACTGCCATATTAGCAGTAACCGGTCTTTTACCTTTAATAATTTCATTTAAAAATGAAGGTTTAATACCTAAAAGAGTAGCTAAGTCTTTTTGTGTTATCTCATCACGAACTTCTAGCTCATCTTTTATTAAAGTTCCCGGATGAGTTGCCTCAAATGGTATGATTGTATTTGTTGCCATAATGTTTGATTTTTAGGAATAATGGTTACTTAATTCTACAATTTCACAAATTGTAATAGTGTTTGGTTCTTCTCCTTCGACTGATGATATAAATTCAAGTCTATATTTATCATTCACTCGAACAGATTCTAACCCTTTTTTGTAGCCACTTAATTTTTCATAATTCAAACTTTTAATTGGATACAAATCTTCAATTTTATTAGCAGCTTTTAGTTTATCAACTGTATTTTTGTATCTTTTAATTATACTTTTTTGAAATCTGTGTTTTTTACTTGAAGCCTTACCTTCTTCATATAATTCTTCTAAATACTCTTTAGCAAAGGTTATTATCATGGGTTTCAGATTATTTCTTTATGCAAAGATACAACAAATTAATCAGATATTCACTAAAAAAGTGAATTATTTTATAATAATGTAGTTAAAAAGCTATTGCAGGTAATGTTTTGCGAGTTTTTATCAAGTGGCTAATTTACTATCGGAAAACAAACCTTAAAGCGGTGATTTAACATTGCGAAAAATTGATGAGTTATATTTGCAATTTGCAGAGGTTTGGTAATTAATGATGAAGAAAGAGTTATTTTTTACTTACAGCGAATTAGCTACTATCATCTGAGCGCATATTTTTTGCCTTATAAGAAAAATAATGACAAGTTTAATAAAGGTTGTGATTAATAATATCGCATTTGGTAGTTGAATGTTGCCTACATCAAAAAAATAGTTTTCATTTTAAATTTTTATTATATTTGCATTGATGAGAAAAGTAAAACAATATATCGCTTGGTTTTTTTTTCTGATATTTATTTTTCCCCTCATATATCAGGCTAATCATGTTTTATACTTTCCACATGAAGTGCATTGCGAACACAACAGTCATAGCACATCAGAACATTTGGATTATTGGATTTTTGAGGAAAAATGTAAGAATGAATGCGGTATATGCCAATTTTTATATTCAAAACAAATAATTTCAAAAATCGCAACCATTTCATTTTTATATGAAAAAATTGAAATAAAACACTTCCGTAAAGATAAAAGTCCTTTTATATTCTATAAGGGCTACAATAAATCTTTACGTGCCCCACCGGCATAAATATACTCACATAAAATTATATTATTACATCAGGTTTTGAATTCCCGAAAATATACTTTTTAAGTATAGACTATGGTTTTCAAAAACTACTGATGCCTGCTATATAAGTAATTTTTAATTAGATGGTTAGCGGTTTATAGAGGATTAAGGACATATAGTTTCAAATCTGCCTTATTCTTTCTATACTCAGTTTCCAATCTTATAAATCAACTAATGAGGTTTTATTTACTTTTATTTCTGGTAGCATGGAGTGTATGCAATGCTAATAATGTGCAGTTATACAACTTGCAAGGTTATGTTGAAGACCAAAAGCATATTCCTTTGCCGGGGGCAACGGTTGTCTTAGAAGGAGAATGTTCGGATGAATCGACTATAAGCAACTTGGAAGGTAGGTTTTCCTTTAGTAATATTCCCAAAGGAGAATACACCTTAAAAGTTACCTATATCGGTTATAAATCCTACAGTCGTTCAATTAATATTGACCGTAACACTTATGTTACTATACATATGGAACATTCAGTGAGCAAACTCAATGAAATTTTGATAGAGTGCAGTTATGGCGAACGCAGGAGGCGGATGGATTCACGCAACACAATAGTTGTTGACAGTGAACACATAAGGCGAAACCAATCGGGCAGCCTTATGCAATCATTGGAAGGATTGCCCGGCATAGGAGCAATGAATATCGGCTCAGCTCAGTCTAAACCTGCTATACGCGGACTTGGTTTCAACAGGCTTATAGTTGCGGAGCATGGAATAAAACATGAAGCCCAGCAATGGGGAAGCGACCATGGGCTCGAGGTTGATCGTTTTGCAGCTGATAATGTTGAAATTATTAAAGGACCTGCATCATTAAAATATGGCTCAGATGCAATTTCAGGAGTAATTGATATAAAACAAAATTTCGTGCCTGAACCTGAAACAATAGGCGGATCGCTGGATGTCGTTGCCGAGTCAAATAATGACATGCTGGGAAGTTCTCTTTCACTATATGGAAGGAAAAATGGTTTCTTTGTAAACTCTCGTATAACACGTACCGGTTATGGCGATTACAAAGTTCCGACGGACAGTGTTGATATTTATTCATACAGAGTGCCTTTGTATAAAAACCGTTTGAGAAATACTGCAGGCAATGAGATGAATATGCATCTTACAGCCGGGCTGATAAGACAAAGCTGGAATACAAGGCTTTTTCTTAGCAGGGTTAACCATAAAAGTGGATTTTTTGCAAATGCACATGGACTTGAACCAAGGATGGTTGACAAAGAATTGTATGATAAATCCTCAAGGGATATTATGAATCCCTATCAGAAGGTTGAGCATACCAAAATTATTAACAACAGCAGGGCATATATAAATGGGTTGCTGATAAATTTGAAATTGGGTTTTCAGAATAATTTTCGTCGGGAATATAGTAATTTTACTAGCCATGGCTTTATGCCGGCTGTTTTTCCTGACACGCTGGATTTTAGTCCTGACTTAGAAAGAGAGTTTAGTAAAAACATATTTTCGGGTAAGGTTGAATCAATTTATTCATTCAGTGACAATCATGTGGTATCTGCAGGTATTGACACAGAATTGCAAAATAATGACATAGATGGAAGGAATTTTATAATTCCGGCATACAGGCAGTTTTCTGCCGGTGTTTTTGTATTGGATGAGTGGATAATTAATGATAATTCGGTGTTTAATATTGGATTGAGATATGATTTCAGCAATTTAGAAACAAGGAAATATTATGATTGGTATATGACCAATGGTGAATTTCTTAAACGGGCGCCCGGGTTGAGTAGAAATTTTTCAAGCATCAGTGGTGCAGCTGGATTTAATTATAGTAATGATGATATATCTTTTAGGATAAATGCAGGAAAAAGCTTTCGTGTGCCAACAGCCAAAGAATTGGCTGCAAACGGTGTTAACTATCACCTCTTTAGTTATGAAAAAGGCGATACAACTTTAAAACCTGAAGTAGCATACCAGATGGATTTGGGAATTGAATACAAATCGGGTAATTATAATTTTATGTTTAGCCCTTTTGTAAGTTATTTTCCTAATTATATTTACCTGAATCCGTCATATAGATACGATTATAATTATGGAGCAGGTAACCAGATATTCAATTATACTTCTACAGAAGTTGGAAGAGTTGGCGGTGAACTGTATAGTGGATATAATATTTTGCCGGCTTTAAAAGCAGGTATAACAGCAGAGTATGTTTATTCTGTTCAAATGTCGGGCGACAAAGAAGGGTTTACAATACCATTTTCGCCACCGGCTTCAGCTATACTAAACATCAGGTATGAACACGGTAGTATAGGCAGGTTTACGAAAGCTTTTATTGAAGCAAATTGCCGGATAACGGCAGCACAAAACCTTATTGTTCCGCCGGAACAAAAAACTCCGGGATACAGGGTCTTTAATATTTCTATAGGTACAAGTGCAAATATATTGGATGAAAATTTTGATATATATTTCAATATAAATAATGTGTTCAACCATAATTATTTAAACCATACAAGTTACTATAGATTAATCGGAGTGCCCGAACCCGGAAGAAACTTTAATATTTCAATTAAAATACCTTTTAAAATTTAAAAATTTAAGAATATGAAAAAACAAATAGTATTATTATTAGCATTTGCAGTTGTATTTATTTCTATAAACAGCTGTGATAAAGATGACAACAATAAAAAACCGATTATTAAAAATTTGGAAATAGGGCATCACAACAGTAAAACTGTAATCAGGGGCAACGACCTTCATATTGAGGCAGATGTTGAAGCATCAAATCGGATTGACAAGATTATTGTTGATATACATTATGAATGCGGACACAGTCATAAATATCACAAAAATCTTATAGTACATGATGATGAGATAACTGAAATGGAGTTTGTGTTTGACGAATACCAGGGATTACGTAACACCCATTTTCATAAGCATGTGGACATTCCTAAAAATGCTAAACCCGGGGAATATCATTTTCACTTTAAGGTGATTGACAAAGAAGGTTATACAGCCGAAATTCATGATGATTTAGAGATTAAAAAAGAATAAAAAGCTGTGGTGTTTAATGAATAAATATCATAAAATCAGGCACCATATTCATGTAGTGCCTGGTTTTGTGATAATAAAAAATTAGAACCTAATACTAACATGCAAAATATATTAAATATGAGTACATATAAATACCACACATTGATTTTAATGTTAATACTATTAATTATTTCTTGTGAAAAAGAGGATAAAGACGATATCCCTCCTGCTATAGATATGTCAGCCGAAAATCATAATCCGGCCAATTGTGATACGGTTTATATCGGCGAAGCTTTTGTGTTTAAGGCTACATTTACCGATAATAATGAGTTGGGAGCATACAGCATTGATATACATCACAATTTTGATCACCATACACATTCAACACAACCTGAACATTGTGAACTTGATCCTCAAAAAGAACCAACAGAAGACGTATTTGTTTTTATTGAAACTTACGATATACCATCCGGAAGCAAGAAGTATGATGCGAATGACACAATATTTATCCCCAACGATGTGGATACCGGTGATTACCATTTTTTTGTCAGCTTGACAGATAAAGAAGGCTGGCAAACGGTAAAAGGTATTAGCATAAAAATACTGGACAGGGATTAAGTGTCAAAAAAGATTTTAGATTAAAATAAAATTAACCTTTTAATACAAAAAATTATAATAAATTCGAAAAATTTCAAATGTGTGAAGCCGGCAATTAAAGAATTATAGATTTCAAAGAGATATTATAATAAATAAATTTTTTATAGGTTTTTTAAAATAAAAGCTTATTTAATGATGTAAACGGAGTTGCTGACATATAATAATTATAAAACTTAGAGTTTATATGGGAAAAGTGAAAAAGTATACAAAAATAATTATATTAGCAATATTGATGAAGGTTCTATTGTTTGGTATGCTTTCAACGGCAACATGTTTTAATGATAGCATGTATGATAAAAACTTATCTATAGATATAAATAATAAAGAAAATAACTTAGAAGAGCATCTCAGGGCATATAATAGATTATATTATGATAAGTTTTTCTTAACTAAAGACTGGGAAGGTGGATTTAGTAGTTATGAGTCAAGTATAGAGCCATATGCAGAACGTGCTACAATAGCATGGTCTTTATCTAAATACTTGGAGAGTGAAGTGATAATGTATGCCGCAACAAAAGATCCTGTTTATTTAAATCGTGTTATTGATGTTATAGATAAAGCATTGGACTTAAGAGACAGTAAATCAGGAAGAGTTAATAAGTATGGGGAAAGTCCACCTATTTGGAGTTCAGGTAGTCGTTATGGATGGGGAAAAAGTATTTTAGAAAATAAAAAAGGTGAAGAAGTAGTAGAAGTTTTAACTTATGGGAAATGGGATAAAGATGAGGGAATTATAGGGGAACTCAGAAGGGATAATGATGTTACTTACATAACAGTTAAGCCGGGAAGTGCTAAAGGGACATATAAAATAAGAATACAGAATGACAGGGTTCAGTTTGATCGCACGTATGATGAGTTAAGACTTGAAAAGGAAGGCGTTATTTTAGATGATAATAGTGTAAGGATTACTGTATTGAAATCTTCTGATGAACTACCAAAATTCAAAGAAAAAGATTTTATTGGAAATATACTAACACCTAGACCGGTTAAAACAGCGTTAATATTTAATCCTATAATTGAATTAGTAGAGATAATAAAAAAAGACAATCTTAATGAGTATTATCAAAAAAAGGCGGATGAATATATAGAAGCTGCTATTAAAGCTATTGAATACCATGAGAAAGATTGGGTTTATTTAGGAAATCAAAGGGGTTATTATTCCGGCTCAGATAGAGAAATTGAAGATAATAAAAGACCACTTCCATGGAATAAAATATTAGAACTTGGCAGAATGTCTATTAAATTGTATAATATTACGGGAGAATATCATTATAAGGAAAAAGTGGAAAAAATAATCAACTGTTTTATGGATCATGTGGAATATGATGAAAAAAATGACTTATATATTTGGAGATATTGGGAATGGGATGGTTATAAAGTTTGGGAGGGCATAAATTATGCTAGGTTTGCAATGGACTTTATTTATGAAGCGTATAAAACAGGAATTGGATTTAATGAAAAAGAAATGAACAGATTTATAAATAGTTATAGAAAAAATATATATCGTGATGATAATACTATATCAAGACGAATAGATGGTAGCGGAGTATATCATGAAGAGCGATGGCTTGCTTTGGCTTTGGTTAATTACTTGTCGGAATGGGGAGATGACTATTTTTTTTATAAGCCTGTAAAATGGATTGAAGAAGATGATAATGGCAGAGCAGCAAATGTGGTAAAACTTTTGTCTATTGCTAAAAGTGTTTATCAAAAAAGAATACTGAACCCTGAATTTGAAGATATGACAGATCAAGAGAAGGTAGGGGAGTATAGGATTATTAACCCATACTGATTTAAAATACTATTTTATTTAGGAAGTTAGTTCTAAAGTCGACTTCCTTATTTTATATTTTTAATATATCTGAAAATATAAATGGTTGTATCTTTGACATTTCTAATGACTAATTTGGGGTAGGTTAGAGAAAAATGTTGCTATGTATAAAATCAAAAAAAATATTTTTTTTTAAAATTAATGTCATATCTTTGCAGTTCAAGTAATTAAAAAGAATGGATAAGGTAAAAGAATCTTTTTTTTCAAGACAATCAATTCATTTATGGATATATTTTATCGGCTTATGTTTGCTGGTAATTTCTATGCCTACTTCAAGAACGGGTATAAGTATAGCACAGATACTTTTAGGAGCAAATTGGTTAGCCGAAGGTCAATTCAAGAAGAAATTTAGTATTCTCTTTAATAATAAAGCTGCACTTGCTTTTATATCAATTTTCTTTCTTTCAGTTATAGGATTGGCATGGTCTTCAAACCCTTCGATGGGTGTTAGTTCTGTACTTAAAACTAATCTGCCGATTTTAACTTTAACCCTTATTATTGTCACATCTCCGGCATTAGACATCAAAAAAAGCAGAATGGTTTTGTTTTTCTTTATTGGCAGTGTTTTGCTAGTTTCTTTTATTGGTCTTTTCTTGCAATTGTATTATACTAATATTGGTTTTCGAGATTTAACCCTTTTTGCTTCTCATTTATATGTTAGTATTATGTTGATAATGGCAGCATTTTTCTTGCCATGGCTTGTCAAACAAATATCTGATAAAAAATATTGGTTTTTTATATCTATTCTTTTGTCAATATGGATGATAATATTTTTGTTAATGTTAAGATCGTTATCAGGATTAATATCATTATTTTTTGTAATGGCATTTTTAACAGTATATGTAATTATATATAATAAAAGCATAGTTTTAAAATCTGTTTTAGGACTACTATTTGTAGGATTTTCAATTATTTCAGTATGGGGTATAATATACATGTACAATATAACTTATTATGATAAAAATGATGAAGACGCTTTTTTAATAGAAAAATATACCAAAGCAGGGACTCCATATTTTCATGATTTAAGCAACCCCCTTCGCGAGAATGGCAATCTGGTATATATTAATATTGCAGAAGAAGAACTAAAAAAAGCATGGGAGGAGAGGAGCGAACTTAAGTATTTTGGTAAAACTCATGCAGGTACTAATTTAAGAGATGTTCTATTTAGATACATGTCATCTAAAGGATTATTAAAAAAGGATAAAGAGCATGTTTATATGCTAAATGATGATGATATTTCTGCAATAGAAAATGGAATAACTAATCATTTGTATAAAAATTGGCCCGGGATATTGGCAAGGATACATCACACTATGTCGGGAATTCATGATTATCGAAATACCAATGACCCTATGCCAAGTACATTAACTCAAAGAGTAGATCTCTGGAAGGGATCTTTTAATGCATTTCAAGAAAGACCTATAATTGGATGGGGTACAGGGGAAATTTATAATGCCGTTGTTTTTGGTCTTGAAAATAATCAATCCGGATTACGTGGATACGAAAAAAAACCTCATAACCAATATCTGGTTTATTTAATTCGACTGGGAGTAATAGGATTAATAGCGTTTATTGCTTTATACACATATACAATAATTAAAAGTAAAGCATATAAATTCTTAGCATTTAATGTGTTTTTAGTCGCATTTGCAGCTAATATGTTAGGCAATAATCCTATAGAAGCACAATATGGGCAAACTTTATTTGTATTCTTTACCTTATTTTTCTGCTTTATTTATCCTAAAAGCCTTGAAAAAGAAAAGAACTTTTCTGAAAAGAATATCAATAAAAATTAATCTTAAATCTCTTTTATCAAACCATCTTTTATAGTTAGCTTAAAGCTGTCATTATAATTAAAGGAGTCTATTTTCCTGCCAATTAACTCAAAAAATCCCGGCTTCCCTATATGGGGACTTTTTTGGGGAAAATAAATATATCCCCAATTATCATACTTCTTATTACAATGCTCAAGTTCGATAATTTCTATAAATCCAAAACTCTCTTTTTTTATTGTTGGAAAAAAACGATGAACTACATCTTTAAAAAAATAATCATAGTTAATTACTTTATACTTTTTTGGCAAGGTATTCAGGTTAATTGTACCATCATAAAAACTTTCTGCCCCGAGCAAGCCAAGTTTTGCAAATTTTTGTTTTTGTCTTTTGACCGATCTTTTAGCTCCCCCTATACCATGAACATGTTTGCCTGTAATTATCATCTGTAAATTATTATTTATTTTTTTTCTTAGCGTTATATTTATTTATGATTAAATTTTCTAAATTATCTGTCATACAACTCATTGTAAATTTACTTCGCACAAAACTTTTTGCGTCTTCTGCAACTTTTTCACTTTTTTCTTTGTCATTTAAAACACTTAATATTGCATTTGCAATGGCATTGTGGTCTTTCGGTGGTATCAAAAAAGCATGCTTGCCGTTATCCGACAGTTCTTCTGCTCCATTTACCTTAGTCATAATAACCGGTTTCCCATAAGCCATAGCTTCCATAGCTGAATTTGGCATACCTTCATACAATGATGGAAGCACAAAAATATCACATCCTTTTAAATGTGGGGTTATCGGTTCTTTATATCCTGCAAAATAAACAATGTCATTCAACTTATTTTTATCAACATGATAAAGAAGTTTTTCTTTAAGCTTTCCATCTCCGACAATATAAAAAATCAGGTCATTTCTCTTTTCTTTTAATATCGAAGCTGCTTCCAGAAGATAATTATAGCCTTTTTCTGCTGATAATCTGCCAACACTAAGTATAATTTTTTTCTCACCAAAATCTTCTTTAAAATTTTTAGCCTTCACAGAATCATTAATATTTAATCCATTATAAATGACATTTATATCAATTTTTTTGTTTAATCCTTTTAGGTAGTAAAAATCTTTAATGGTTTTGGTATTAGTAATAATTCCATCAGAAAATTTTTCAATAATAAAAAGGTGCTTTTTTATACTTCGTTGCGGTGGTGAGCCGCTTCTTACCAAAACTACAGGATGTGTTCCCAATTTGGCAGCCATCCCTGAAACAGCCAAATCTCGTCTTTTGCTTATAACAACATCAATTTTGTGTTTTTTTAGAAATCGCGATATTTTGATAGCCATATATATACTTAAATCGCTAAGTATATTGAAGTTAACTGTATTAACACCTTTTTCAGAAGCTTCCTTAAGTATTTTTGAGTTTTTTTTGCTACCTACAAAAACCTCGTGCCCTCTGTTTTTTAAAGCAGCCGCAGCATTTACAACCCATCTTTCCCCTCCGCCATATTTATTTTTTCCTATCGTATGAATAAATAAAATTTTCATTTTTTACTAAATCTGAAATTTAAAACAGTTTTATTCAAACATAACTTATTGATATTTCGCAAATTTTTGAATATAATCTTTCAAAAATCAAATATATATTTTATACTGCCACTCCAAATTCTCTTAATGCGTCATTCAGTGAGGTTTTTAGGTCGGTTGACTCTTTTCTTTCTCCGATAATAAGTGCGCAAGGAACTTGAAATTCACCTGCAGCAAACTTTTTTGTATATGAGCCCGGGATTACAACTTTTCTCGGAGGAACTTCGGCGTTATAATATATAGGCTCACTTTGAGTAACATCTATAATTTTCGTTGATTTTGTGATAACAACATTAGCACCTAAGACTGCTTCTTTGCCAATTTTCGCCCCCTCTACTACTATTGACCGCGACCCGACAAAACAACCATCTTCAATAATAACCGGTGCTGCTTGCAATGGTTCAAGAACACCTCCTATACCAACTCCACCACTTAAATGAACATTCTTGCCTATTTGAGCACATGACCCGACAGTTGCCCAGGTATCTACCATAGTTCCACTGTCAACGTAAGCTCCAATGTTAACATACGAAGGCATCATTATAACTCCTTTTGCTAAATATGAACCATAGCGTGATATTGCGTGAGGAACAACACGAACTCCCTTTTCAGAGTAATTCCCTTTTAATGGTATTTTATCATGAAACTCAAAAATTCCTTCTTTTAAGGTCTGCATCTCTGCAATGCGAAAATACATAACAACGGCTTTCTTAACCCACTCATTAACTATCCAACCATCAGAAGAAGGCGATGCAACACGCAATTTGCCTTGGTCAAGAAGACTAATGACTTCTTTTATCTTTTCAACATAGGTTTTTTCTTTTAACAAGTCAGTATTATTCCAGGCTTCATTTACACTAATTTCAATCTCTTTCATAAATAACAGTTTTTTTATTAAACACTTCTCTTAATTTTCAACAAAGTTATAGAAAATTGAATATCTTGCAATTACTATATGATTTAAATCTGCAAAATAATAATCTATAAATAGTTTTTAAAATGCTTTTTTAAATATTTTCCTGTATAAGATTTTTCTGATTTAACAATATCATCAGGCAATCCTTCAAAGACAAGTTCTCCTCCTTTTAAGCCCCCTTCCGGTCCCAGGTCAATTATCCAGTCAGAAGTTTTAATAACCTCCGGATTATGCTCAATAACAATTAGCGAGTGTCCGTTTTCCATCAATGCCTCAAATGAATCAAGCAACTTTTTAATATCATGGAAATGCAGACCTGTGGTTGGCTCATCAAATATAAAAAGTGATTTGTTTTGAGATATACCTTTGGATAGGAAATAGGCTAATTTAATACGTTGAGCTTCTCCTCCGCTAAATGTGCTTGAAGACTGTCCCATTTTTATATAACCCATACCCACATCCTGCAATGGCTGAAGTTTTTCAATAATTTTTTTTGCTAAACTTTCTTCTTTTATATATTTTGAATAGAAATCAACAGCTTCATCAATTGTAAGTTCTAAAATATCGCTTATATTCAATCCTTTAAAATTCACATCCAACACTTCATCTTTAAATCTTTTTCCTTTACATGTTTCACAAATTAATTTTATGTTTGCCATAAACTGCATTTCAATTTCAACTTCTCCTTCTCCTTGGCAGTCAGGGCAGCGACCTCCTTCAATATTAAAGGAAAAAAATCCCGGTTTATATCCGCGGGTTTTTGAAAGGGGTTGATTAGCAAACAATTTTCTTATTTCATCATAAACTTTTAAATATGTAACAGGATTAGATCTTGAAGAGCGTCCAATCGGATTTTGATCAACAATATGCACCTCTGATATTGAATTATAGTCTCCTTCTATACTGCTAAAAGCTCCGGTTTTGCCGGCATAACCACCATGTATTTTTTTCAAAGCAGGATAAAAAATATCTTTGATAAGTGATGTTTTGCCGGAGCCACTAACGCCGGTTACAGCTACCATTACGTTAATGGGTATCTTTATATCAAAATTTTTCAGATTATTATGCCTAACGCCTTTAAGTTCTATAAACTCTTTCCATTTTCTTTTTTGTGATGGGATATTAATTTTTAATTCCCTGTTCAAATATTTTGCAGTATAGCTTTTATTATTTTTTAAAAGCTCTTTATATGATCCTTGAAACATTATTTCTCCACCGTTTGTGCCGGCATTAGGACCTATATCTATTATTTGGTCGGCGGCGTTTACTATTTCTTCTTCGTGTTCAACAACGATAACTGTATTTCCAAGGTCTCTCAATTTTGTCAGAACTTTTATTAGCTTTTGGATATCGCGCGGATGCAAGCCGATACTTGGCTCATCTAAAATATATAAAGAGTTGGTTAGATTACTGCCAAGCGATGTAGCAAGGCTTATTCTTTGTGATTCCCCGCCGCTCAATGTTCCCGATAATCGGTTAAGCGTTAAATATCCAAGTCCGACATTATCAAGATAAACAAGACGATTGATTATTTCTGTTAATAGTCTTTCTGCAATTTTTTTATCCTGCTCTTCTAATTTGATATTGATAAAAAAATCTTTGAGTTTATCAACCGGCATCAAAACAAGCTCTGTAATTGACTTTCCGGCAACTTTAACATAGCTTGCATCTTTCCTCAACCTTGTTCCTTTGCAATCAGGGCAAACAGTTTTTCCGCGATACCTTGAAAGCATAACCCTGTTTTGAATTTTATAGGATTTCTCTTCAAGCTTTTTAAAAAAATCATTTATCCCTTTAAAATAACTATTTCCATTCCAGAGAGTATCTATTTGTTCTTGTGATAGTTCTTTGTAAGGCTTATGTATTGGAAAATCAAATTTATATGCTTGATTAATTACTTTATCCTTCCATTTGCTCATCTTTTCGCCTTTCCAACAAGCTATAGCTCCATCATATATTGACAAGTTTTTATTTGGTATAACAAGGTCTTCATCAATGCCGATGATGCTTCCAAAACCTTCACATGTTTTGCAAGCGCCATAAGGATTATTAAAAGCAAAAAAGTTAGCAGATGGTTTTTCAAAATTAATTCCATCACGTTCAAATTTATTAGAAAAATCAACTGTCTCCTTTTTACCATTACTCTCAATACCAACAATACACCTCCCATCACCTTCAAAAAATGCAGTTTGAACACTATCGGCAATCCTGGTACTTGTATCACTGTTTTGTTGATTGCTAATAGTGACCCTGTCTATTACAACAGCAGGTGTTGACTTTATTGTTATTTTTTGTGCATCTTTAATAATTTCTTCTATGCGATAAATTTTATCATTGATTAAAACTCTTACAAAACCTTGTTGTAATAAAATTTTAAGTTGCTTTTCAAGTGTTCTGCCATTTCTTATCTCCAAGGGTGCAAATATTATAACTATAGAATCTGTTTTAAGTTTAGTAATATAATCTACTACATTAGAGATAGTGTGTCGTTTGACTTCTTTACCGGAAACAGGGGAGAATGTTCTTCCGATTTTAGCATACATTAGTTTAAGATATTCATAAATTTCAGTTGAGGTTCCGACTGTTGATCGTGGATTTTGCGAATTTATTTTTTGATTAATAGCGATAGCCGGGGATACCCCCTTTATATAATCTACATCGGGTTTATCCATTCGCCCTAAGAATTGTCTTGCGTAGGAGCTGAGGCTTTCTACATATCTTCTTTGACCTTCAGCATACAGAGTGTCAAAAGCAAGGGATGATTTTCCTGAACCTGAAAGACCTGTAATAACAACTAATTTATTTCTTTCAACAGCTACATCAACATTTTTTAGATTATGAACCCTTGCACCTTTAATAATTATGTATTTTCGGGCATCTAATTTTTCAATATTCTCAATAAAATCCATTTAATAAACATTAATATAAGGTAAACAAGAAAAGCCAAAATTAATTAAAATTTTGGCTTTATAATCAAAAATTTTAGCACAAGAGCTAGATAAAACTGCCCCCGGGCTTTGTCAGTCAGCAGTAGGCAGTCCGCAGTCAGCAGTTCGCGTACTGCCGACTGCCGACTAATTAAATACGAGAAGGAGTTTCTGTTTAGCATGATATTAACCTGCCCCTTTCAGGGCGAAAATGATTGTCGTACAATCATTACAAATAAGTATGGCTTTCAGCCATAACTTTTCACTTTTTCCTCTCGCACCTCCAAGTCACATAGCGACGACATTATGGTAGAAAATGGACACACAAACATCAAAAAAGCCGCGTCAGCGGCGACATTATGGTAAGAAACGAATGCAAAAACCTTATTACCTTAGTAACCAAATGGATACACGATAAAACACAGACCTTATTAGCTTATTTTAAATTTTTCTTTTTTTGCTGATTACTAAAATAAGATAATAAGGTTAGAGATACTAGTCATTTCCCGTGTTACTAAGGTAATAAGGTTTTTTGTTTTGAGCGATTTAAAAGTCTTTACCGGTAAAATCGGTAAATTTTCGAGTAATTTTTTTAATGATAGGTTAAGTCGGGGGCAACATTATGATAAAGAGACACTTACAAAAACATCCCGATTTTTTAATATGCTTAATATCAACATATTACACTTTTTGCTTTTAACTTGTTATCTTTGCTCTTCAAGAAACAATTAAGTTTAATTATTTCACTACATTAAAAGAATTTATCTTAATTCTTTTATTAATTAAAAATTTTATATATCTTTGTAAAAAAATGTCTTATGGATAAATTTATTTTAAGAGCGTTTAATGATAGTTTTATTAAAAAGTTTGTACCGGGTAAAGTTTTAATTTTGCTTGGAGCAAGGAGAGTTGGCAAAACTTCATTTTTAGAATGGCTGAAAAACAATAAGCTAAAAAAAGAAAAAGTGCTTAGTATAGATGGCGAGGATATCGCTAGTGCAGAAATTCTTAAACAAAGAACGTATGAGAATTATAAGCGATTAATTGGAAATAACACCGTTTTAATAATTGATGAAGCGCAGAAAATTCCTGATATTGGGTTGGTACTAAAATTCTTCATAGATAAATTTTCTCATTTAAAAATTATTGCTACAGGTTCATCAATGTTTGATCTATCGAATAAGCTTGGCGAGCCTCTTACAGGACGAAAATATACGATTCAAATTTATCCATTATCACAACTTGAATTATCTGAACACGAAAATCTTATACAAACCAAGTCGTTGCTTGAAACCAGACTAATATACGGGTCATATCCCGAGACCATTTTTGAATCATATAAAAATAAAGAGATATATTTGAAAGAACTTGTAAACTCGTATTTACTAAAAGATATTCTTGAGTTTGATGGCATTAAAAACGCATCAAAAATGTTTGATATCCTAAGACTAATAGCTTTTCAAATTGGCACTGAAGTTTCTCTCGATGAAATTTCAAATAAAGTCGGTATTGCAAGGAATACAGTTGAAAAGTATCTTGACTTACTTTGCAAAGTATTTGTAGTTTTTAAAATAAATGGCTTTAGTAAAAATCTAAGAAACGAAATCACAAAAACAAGTAGATGGTATTTTTATGATAATGGCATACGCAATGCTCTTATTTCAAACTTTAATCAATTATATCTTAGAAATGATGCCGGACAAATGTGGGAAAACTATTTAATAGCTGAAAGAGTTAAGCTTCAAAGTTATAAAGAAATCAGTTCTAACAATTACTTTTGGAGAACTTATAATCAAGTTGAAATTGACTGGGTAGAAGAACGCAAAGGGAAACTCTTCGCTTATGAAATAAAATGGAATCCGAAAAAGAATCCAAAAGCTCCTAAATCTTGGATAAATGCATATCCCGAATCTAAATATCAAGTCATAAATCAAGAGAATTATTTAAATTGGATAACAGGATTATAAATTAATAATGAAACAATTAAACTTAATTACTTCATTGTATTGAAAGAATTTGTTCTATTTCTTTTATTTGTAAAGCAACAACAATCCCGCCCCCTTTGTCAGTTAGCAGGATATTAACCTGCCCCTTTCAGGGCGAAAATGATTGTTATACAATCATTACCCAAGGCGTTGCCATTGGGCTGAAATAAATATGGCTTTCAGCCATTTATTTATTACTTTTTACTTTTTACTCTGTTTTGCCACCCCAACCGGCAATTCAACGAGATTTCTCGCTCCGCTGCCGCTTCGCTCGAAATGACCAGATTGCTTGATAGTAGAGGGGAGGGGGATGCGGCTTCGCCGCATCCCCCTCCATCCCTCCATCATCACAAGGCAGTTCATTTCGACCGCCAGGGAGAAATCTCGATATAGAACAGACAATCTATAAAAACTTAATAACTAAAATCTAAGTCCAAGAGTTACCATGAAAGCATTTTTATTATACTCGTTTGAAATGGGGTCAGTATAAGAAGCACCATAAGGGTAATATTCTTCATCCTGCATTTTAAACATATATGCGAAATCTATAGAGTAATTATTTTCTCTTATTCCAAATCCTGCAGAAAAAAGTGATCTTTCAGTATTATTTATTCCGGATTCATAGGGGTTTGTATAATATGCATATCCGGCACGCAAAACGAATGGATGAAAAATTATTTCTCCGCCTGCTCTTATTACATGCTGTGCTGTTAAGTCATCACTAATTTCAATATTTTCTTTAGTAAAAGAGTAATTATCACTTCTTAATCTTGTATTTGAATAATCTATATATTCATAATCTATATTAATTAAACCATTAGTTCCAAATATTAACCCTAAACTTCCGATAGCCTTTAAAGGAGTATTTATTTCATAATCAAATCTTCCCTCTTTTGATTTTGAATTAAGCTTGTGTCTATCCCCTTCGATAAAAGTAATATCTGAATTAACTTCAGCATTCCATCTATCATTCAATTCATAAAAAGTAGGAGTATGAATAGCTGCACCTAATCTAATCATGTCTGTAGCTCTGAATATTGCTCCAAACTTAAAATTAAATCCTGCTCCAGTAGTAGTCAGATTATGTTTATAAGAAAAAGAATTTAAGAACTGGATAGTGTCCTGAACATCAGTTTCATAATGAGTAGTCGTTTCGGAATAGCTTACGCTGGGAAATCCAAATGTTCCTCCCAGGTACAATCTGTCATTATAATTAGCACCCATAGTTAAAACAAAGTCTCTAACAGATCCACTAACATTTGATTCTTGTCTGGTCTGCAATCCGCCACTTTCAGGATCAACCATAAGATATGGTGCAGTATCGGTAGAATCAATGAGGTAAGTATCCCATGCTAACCAAGTAGAAAAAGGGTCAAAGTTAGCAGGATTTGCGCCTTCTTCATTTATAGCCTGATCCAGCCATGCTGTCAACATTGAATTATCCGGGTTTACTCCTTCGGTTACTCTTCTCATATTAAAATTATTATGCCTGTTAAAACCTATTCCGAGGTTAACACTACGCCAACCGGGTTTATCTTCGTCTCCGGGCACCGAGAAGTTAAAAACTCCACCCAAATTATGCATATTAAAATTGTATTGAAAATCATCGGCGGTAGTTCCATAGTATTCAGAGTTGACTGTATTATGATACAAAGAAGGAGTAAAAGTAATTTCAGAGCTTCGATATACCCCTATTCCGGCGGGATTTATGCTTAAAGTAGAAAAATCGCCTCCTAAAGCTCCAAAAGAACCTCCCATACTCATAAATCTGGCTGTACCCCCGGGTGTTAAATAAGAATATCTTAAAGCATCAGATATATTTTGCGTATAAACACTAAACGATGTAACAGAAATAAAAATAGCTGCTACTATTATAATTTTTTTATACATCTATGATAAAGTTTAATTAATAAAATATTTTAAAAATTTATATTATGACACTAGTAGTTCACATATAAAACGTAAAAAATATATTGGAATTATTTGTTTTTATTTTTTCTCACTTAAATAAAATTCAGCTAATAAAATTATAATTTATTTTTATATAAAACTTCCCGTGTTATTTTTTAAAAAAATATCTTTTCTTTAACACGGGAAGGTAGTTATATTATTTACTTTACAAACATTTACTATCTATTTCTTCTACTTGGGCTGGAAGAACTAGATGACCTTGATGAACTGGTGCCACTGCTACTTGAACTTCTTGAAGGAGAAACTCCTGACGACCTTCCGGAAGAACTAGAGCTGCTTGGTCTGGCAGACGATCTGCTAGGCGAGCTACTTGGCCTTGCAGATGAAGAACGACTTGATGAACTGCTACTTGGCCTTTCAGATGATCGACTTGGGGTGCTACTGCTTGGTCTTGCGGACGATCTGCTCGGCGAGCTACTTGGTCTGGCAGAAGAACGACTAGGGCTACTACTGCTTGGACTTGCTGATTGTCTACTAGGCGAACTGCTTGGTCTGGCAGACGGGCTACTATCCCTTCTTTGCTGTGTAGCCTCAGGCTGTCTCCTTTGCGCATCTTGAGTTTGTCTTGTAGATTCCGGTGTTCTGGAACTTTGAGGTCTTGTATATTCCTGACTTGACCTTGGCTGTTGATAGCTTGGTGAAGTATAAGTTCTGGGCTTATTATAATTGCTTTCAACTTTTCTGCCTTCTGCAGAAAGAGAAGATCCATCAGGTCTTTCATATCTGCGCTCATTTTGAGCTCTAAGCTCTCTGCTTTTTTCAGGAGCAGAGTATCTTTGTTGAGCAGTTGCTTCAGGTTTTTGTTCTTGACCTCTTGCAGAAAATTGCTGCTGTTTACTGTCAGGTTTTGCTGACTCAATAACTGGAGAAGATTCTGTTCTTCTTGATTCTGCTGTAAGTTGAGGTTCCGTCCTTCTCTGTTGAGCTTCAAATTGCGACTCTCTTGCTTGAGCACTTTCTAATCTTCCTGCTGACCTTGTTACGTTTGCTCTTTGCTGTTGAACATTATGCATCTCCGGAGAAGTTCTTCCTGAAATAACACTGTTGTCAAATGAAGCCATAGAGCTTCTGGCAGTAGTTGAACCTCCGGTGCTGCGGTGACCATAGTAGTAGTCAGCTGTATGCCTTGAAGACCCATGATATCCATGCCAGTATCCGGTCCAGTATCCATAATTATAACCTGACCAATACGGATGCCCATAATAATATCTATGAGATCTCCATGGTCTGTAATGCCATGAATAATACCTATGGTAATAACTAGGTCCCCAATAAATGCTTACACCATAGTAATAAGGATTATAAGTGTACCAGTACATATTGGTGTAAAATGGGTCATAGTATCCAAAAGATACATAAGGACGATGGAAACGTCTTATTCTTGAAGCATAAGAGTAGTCATAATAATCACCATAATAATTATGAATATGGACATCTCCATTACCATCATAATAATATGACTCTTCAGTATCTTTTTCATAATCATTATAATGCTGCTCTGAATAGCTTGCTTTGCTATCTTGTTGATTTGCAGGCACTTCAACAACTGTTGCTTCTTTTCTGACAATTTCATCATTATCTTCTTTTGCTTCATCTATTGATGATGCCCTAGAAGAAGAATAATAAATGTCATCGTGTACGTAATGGTTATGATTCATTGTAGCACATGAAATCATAATCATGCCTGCTATTGCCGATATTGTTATTTTTATTAGTGTTTTCATGGCTTTGCCTCCTTTCAAGAGTATGTTTTTTAATTTATGCAGGATTTTTAAAATCCTTCTATTATTATAACGTTATATTATTTTTTTTAATGCTTATGAGTTTATATATTTTCAAAATATAAAATTAATAATTTTTATTTTATTTCACTAATTAAAAGAATCTGTTTAACATTTTTTTATATTTTTACAACCAAATTGGTTTTCTCTTTTTTTGTTAAATTTGCCAGTCTATTTTAGTGTAAAATACTGCAAATATCATACCAATAATAAGTTTTATGGCAAAAGATTTTTTAAAACGCGAAGAAAATTATTCAAAATGGTACAATGACATTGTACTAAAAGCCGGATTAGCTGAAAATTCAGCAGTAAGAGGCTGTATGGTTATTAAGCCTTATGGCTATGCTATTTGGGAAAAAATGCAAGCTGCACTTGACAAGATGTTTAAAGATACTGGTCATTCAAATGCATATTTCCCTTTATTTATTCCAAAATCATTTTTAAGCAAAGAAGCGGATCATGTAGAAGGGTTTGCTAAAGAATGTGCTGTAGTAACACATTACAGGCTTAAAAATAGCGATAACGGAGATGGAATTATTGTTGATGAAAATGCTAAACTAGAAGAGGAGTTAATAGTCAGACCAACCTCAGAGACAATTATATGGGATACTTACAGGAAGTGGGTGCAGTCCTATCGTGATCTTCCAATACTTGTTAATCAATGGGCAAATGTTGTTAGATGGGAAATGCGAACCAGATTATTTTTGAGAACTGCGGAATTTTTATGGCAAGAAGGGCATACGGCTCATGCAACTAAAGAAGAGGCTATTGAAGAAACAGAAAAGATGCTTGAGGTATATACTGAATTTGCTGAAAAATTTATGGCAACTCCGGTTATTAAAGGTTTAAAATCTGAAAATGAAAGATTCGCAGGGGCGATAGAAACATACTGTATAGAAGCTTTGATGCAGGATGGGAAAGCTCTTCAAGCAGGAACATCTCATTTTTTGGGCCAAAATTTTGCCAAAGCATTTGATGTAAAATTTAGCAATAAAGAGGGTAAAGAAGAGTATGTATGGGCTTCTTCCTGGGGCGTGTCCACAAGACTTGTAGGAGCGTTAATAATGGCGCACTCTGATGATAATGGACTTGTTTTGCCTCCTAAATTAGCCCCAATTCAAGTTGCTATAATACCTATATATAAATCTGATGAAGAATACAAAATAACATGCGAAAAAGCTAAAGAAATAAAAAAAGAGCTTGAAAGTAAAAATATATCTGTGAAACTTGATGACAGAGATACTCATAAACCGGGTTGGAAATTTAATGAATACGAATTTAAGGGTGTTCCCGTTAGAATAGCTGTCGGTATGCGAGATATTAAAAACAAAACCGTTGAGGTAGCAAGACGTGATACCCTTGAAAAAACCTCATATCAGGAAGCTGATATTGCTAATAAAATAGAACACTTACTAGAAGCTATACAAGATAACCTTTATCAAAAAGCATTGACATTCAGAGAAGATAATACAACAAAAGTAGATTCATGGGATAAATTTAAAGAAGTACTTGACAATAAAGGAGGCTTCATTTTAGCTCACTGGGATGGCACTGCTGAAACAGAAGAAAAAATAAAACAAGAAACAAAAGCAACTATTAGATGTATCCCTCTTAATAGCATAGCAGAAAAAGGCAAATGCGTCTATTCCGGCAATCCATCGGAAAAAAGAGTCATCTTTGCCAGAGCTTATTGATATTTATATTATTTTATTTATTATATTTGTATATTATCTGATTATAATAAAAATAATCATTGTTAGGTTAATATTTATGTATAATAAAATTTAAATTTTTATAATTAATAACTTGTAATAATAATGAGGAGTTTTTTGTTTTTCTTGTCAATATTAATTTTCTCTTTCTTTAATATTTATTCGCAAAATAATAATAGCGATATTAATTTTATTAAAGATGAAAAAATAACATGGTTGCTTGAGCAACATAAAACTATTCAAGAAGAAAACACAAGTATATCCGGCTACAGGGTTCAAATATATGCCGACTCCGGGAGCGGCTCAAGATTAAGAACTCAAAGAGTACAATCGGAATTTCGGAATAAATATCCTGATACGAAAACCTACCTTATTTATGAAGAACCTTACTTTAAATTAAGAGCTGGAAACTTCAGAACACGAATAGATGCAAGAAGATTTCTAGAAAAATTATCAGATGATTACAGTCATGCTTTTATAGTATCTGACAATAATATAGAATTTCCTGATCTTGAATAATTTAATTAACTTGCGATATGAAAAAATTTGCATCTTTTAATAACCGATTCTTTTTCTTATTTATATCGGTTGTTTTTCTTTTATATACTAGTAGTTGCAATGGCAACAACGCAGATAATGGAAACAATATCATAAAAGATATTGATGGTAATAAATATAAGACTGTAGTAATTGGTGAACAAAAGTGGATGGCAAAAAATCTTCGAACTACAAGATATAATGATGGTTCAAAAATCCAAACCGGTTTATCAAATAATGAATGGGCTTCAACTCAAGAAGGGGCTTATGCCGTTTATCCTCATTATGGAGGTGAAACCGAAAATCATATTGATGGAATTAATTCCAATAAAGAGATGATTGAGGCTTATGGCAAACTATATAATTGGTATGCTATTGATGATGATAGAGGGATTTGCCCTGAAGGCTTTAAGATGCCCGGAGATGAAGATTGGAGACAGTTAGAGAATTATATAAAAGATGAGTATGACTTGCATAATGTACAGGGCAAAGATGATTTTCAAGGGGTTGGGAATGCTTTGAAATCTTGCAGACAAATTAATTCTCCTTTAGAAAATGATTGTCATACTTTTGAACATCCTTTATGGTTTCCTGATGATAAGCATTACGGTATAGACAAGTTTGGCTTTTCTGCTCTGCCGGGAGGAAACAGAGGGTTTAGCGGTAAATATTACAGTCTTGGTAGTAAAGCAATTTGGTGGTCTTCTACAAGTAACCCAAATGAGGCAGACTGGAGAGGCATTGATTATGATGATAGCAGCCTTTACTCATCTTTCTTTTATCCCAAACAAGGAGGTTTCTCTGTTAGATGCTTTAGAAAAATTAAAAATGACACCTTACAATAATTTTTTATTATGCCGGAAAAGAAAAAACTTTTTTTATTAGATGCAATGGCTTTGATTTATAGAGCATATTTTGCTTTTAGTCGCAACCCAAGAGTAAATTCTCAAGGGATGAATACATCTGCAATTTTAGGTTTTGGAAATGCTTTGTTGGAAGTGCTGAAAAAAGAAAACCCATCGCATATTGGCGTTGCTTTTGATACTCACAAACCCACACAACGACATATTGACTTTGTAGAATATAAAGCTAACAGAGAAGATATGCCCGAAGATATTGCCATCTCATTACCTTATATAATTAAACTTCTAGAGGGATTTAATATACCTATTCTTAAAGTTGACGGATATGAGGCGGATGATATCATAGGAACGCTCGCTAAAAAAGCAGAAAAAAAAGGATTTTCTGTATTTATGATGACTCCTGATAAAGACTTTGGCCAATTAGTTTCTGATAACATATTGATTTATAAGCCCGCCCGATCAGGGAATAAAGCCGAAATAATTGGTACGGAAGAAGTATGTGAAAAATACAACTTAAAAAACCCTGAACAACTTATTGATATTTTAGGATTATGGGGAGATTCTTCTGATAATATACCGGGAATTAAAGGAGTAGGGGAGGTTACGGCAAAAAAATTAATCGGGGAATTTGACTCAATTGAAAATCTTATCGAAAACTCATCAAAAATCAAAAATCCTAAGCTCCAACAAAAAATAATTGAAGGGGAGGAGCAAGCTATCATATCAAAAAAACTGGCAACAATAATCCTTGATGTTCCAATTGAGCTTGAAGAAGAAAAACTTAAATACAGCGAACCTAATTTTGAGAATCTTGAAAAATTATTTAAAGAACTTGAATTTAATAACTTTTCAAAAAGGGTGCTGGAATTAAAACAAAGTAATGAGAATAGTAATAAGACAACTAATAAAACAACATCTCAAACATCTCTTTTTGATGAAGTAGGATACACTAAAGAGGAACAAGCAGAAAATTTTGAAAACCAGATTAAAAAAGTAAAATCAGAAAACAAGTATAATGTTGTTCAGGATGATAATGAAATTGATGAATTAATTAAAAAAATAAATACCTCAGGATCTTTCTGCTTTGATACTGAAACAACCGGTCTTAATATCTTTGATAATGAGCTTGTAGGTATAGCATTTTCTATCAAAGAAGGGGAGGCTTTTTATGTGCCCTTTCCTGAAGAAAGACAAAAAGCAAACGAACTTGCAGCAAAATTCAAGGATATATTTGAAAATCCGAAAATTGAGAAAACCGGTCAAAATTTAAAATTCGATACAGGTGTTTTAAAGAATTATAATATTGATACTAAAGGGAGGCTTTTTGATACTATGCTGGCGCATTATGTTATCAATCCTGATATGAGACATAACCTTAATTCGCTTGCAGAAACATACCTTGATTATAAGCCACTTAACATAGAGTTTTTAATTGGCAAAAAAGGCAAAAATCAAAAAAGTATGCGAGAGGTGCCTTTAGAAAAGCAAACCATTTATGCATGCGAAGATGCAGATATTACTCTGCAACTAAAAAAGGTTTTTGAACCTCTACTGGAAAAATACGAATTAAAAGACTTGTTTTATAACCTTGAAACACCTCTTATATCTGTTTTGTCTGAAATGGAAATGGAGGGTATAACTATTGATACGAATGCGTTATCAAATTTTTCAAAAAAACTAGAAAAAGAAATTTATGAGGTTGAAAATAAAATATATGATTTGGCAGATGCTAAGTTTAATATTGGCTCTCCTAAACAATTAGGAGAAATATTATTTAATAAAATGAAAATTGTTGATAAACCCAAAAAGACCAAAACGAAACAATTCAGTACAAACGAGGAAGTATTAAAAAAACTGGCAAATAAACATGAAATTATAAATTATATTCTAAGCTATCGTTCACTTACAAAACTTAAATCAACTTATGTTGATGCACTTCCAAAATTAATACATAAAAAAAGTGGCAGGATTCATACTTCTTTTAATCAAACTATTGCTTCTACGGGTAGACTAACATCGAGCAATCCAAACTTGCAAAATATTCCAATTCGTACCGAACAAGGCAAAGAGATTCGTAAAGCTTTTATTGCCCGCGACAGTGATCATGTTCTTATGGCGGCTGATTACTCTCAAATAGAACTAAGAATAATAGCTTCTATAAGTGAAGACAAAGCGATGATAGATGATTTTAAAAACGGACTTGATATTCATGCGGCATCTGCTTCAAGATTATTTGAAGTTGAAATGGATGATGTAACACAAGACATGAGGAGAAGTGCGAAAACTGTTAATTTTGGTATTATATACGGTATATCAGCATTTGGGCTTTCGGAAAGGCTTAATATTCCGAGATCACAATCAGCAGAATTAATAAATCAATATTTCTTGAAATATCCCGGAATAAAGGAATATATGAATAACATGATTGATTATGCAAAAGAGAATCAATATGTTAAAACACTAATGGGAAGAAGAAGGTATATTAAAGATATTAACAGCACTAACAGCATAGTAAGAGGATATGCTGAAAGAAATGCCATAAACGCTCCTATTCAAGGGTCAGCAGCTGACATGATAAAAAAAGCCATGATAGATATATTCAAAGAATTAAAAAATAATGATTTTAGAAGCAAAATGATATTACAAGTGCATGATGAATTATTATTTGATGCATATAAGCCCGAAGTAGATAAACTTAAAGAAGTTATAATAAAGAATATGAAAGATGCTTTAAAACTTTCGGTACCCGTAGTAGTAGATATTAATACTGCTGAAAACTGGCTTGATGCTCATTAAAAAAAACCGATTTAGTTTCCTTGTTATTCAGTAATGCTATTATATTATATTCTCAATAGCTTTCTTTAGCAGTTTGTTTTTGTCAATAGGAACTACTCCTACCTCTTCACAGACTATTCCTCCTGCAAGGTTTGATAGTTTAGTCAAAAGTTCGTAATCCATATTAACGGCTGCACATAATGCAACCACAGATACTACCGTATCTCCTGCTCCTGAAACGTCAGAAGCAAGTCTTGCATGAGCGGGCATCCATTTGAAAGAATAGTCTTCAGTTTTGCTCTTATTACTGGCAAAGACCATACCCTTATCAGACAATGTAAGCAAGATGTTTTTTGCATTAATTTTTTCAAAAAGCTTTATTATGGAATCTTCAATCGCTGATTTATCATTTTTATCAATTTCTATATTCAACCCCTCCTCTAATTCTTTCAAATTAGGTTTAAAAATATCCACATTTCTGTAAAACAAAAAGTTGTTCTTCTTGGGATCAACTACTACAGGAATTCCCTGGTCATTTGCCAAATTAGTAACAGCAAGTATTAATTCATGAGATATTACACCTTTATCATAATCTTCAAAAATAATTACATCAATTTTTTCTTTTTCAACAATGAGTTTAACCGCCTTAGTCAATTGCGTCATCTCATTATTTTGCAAATCAATAAGAGACTCTTCATCAACTCTCAGCATTTGATTGTTATTTCCAATTACTCTGAATTTAGTAGTTGTAAGTCTATGAGGGCTTTTAATCATACCTGAGGTATCCAGGTTTTCTTTATCCATTAATTCGTAAAATATAGAGCTTTTATCATCTTGTCCTACAATTGAGCAAAGAAAGGGTTTAGCACCCAGGCTTTTAGCATTAAGAGCAACATTTGCTGCTCCCCCCAAACGATTTTCACGTTTTTTAACTGCTACAATAGGTACAGGAGCTTCGGGAGATATTCTATCTACACTTCCCCACAAATAAGAATCTATCATAACATCCCCAATTATCAATACTTTCAAATTGCTAAACTTGTTGAAAACATCCTTAAGATATTCTTCCATATGAATAATTTTATATTAATAGTCTGTTTTACAGTATTTTGGTCGAGGCTCTAAGGGTTTTTGAACCCCCCTAGAGCCTATTTTTTGATTAATGTACTTTTGTTAACCTTTAGTTAATTAGGGTTTTATTTATAAAAGTTATTTGAGTTTGCTTAAAGCTGTTTTTATTCTTTTAACGGCCTCTGTTAAAAGATTTTCTGAAGTTGCGTAAGAAATTCTAACGCAGTCAGGGTCACCAAAAGCTCCACCCGGCACAACTGCAACGTTAACACTTTCTAAAATGTATAGACAAAGGTCTTTAGCATCATTAATTCTTTTTTCCCCATCACTTTTACCAATATAAGAACTAATATCTGCAAAAATATAGAAAGCTCCTTGCGGTATATTTGTTTTTATATTCGGTATTTCATTAAGCATTTCAAGGACCATATCACGTCTTTCTCTGAATTTATCCAGCATATGTTTTGTCTCTTTCGGGTCAGTTTTCATTGCTTCAAGAGCAGCTCTTTGAGATATGCTTGATGTCCCGGAAGTAAACTGTCCTTGCAGTTTGTTGCAAGCTTTAGCAATTTCTTTATCTGCTGCCATAAACCCAAGCCTCCATCCTGTCATGGCAAATCCTTTTGAAACTCCATTAACTAAAATAACTCTTGAGCGAATATTTTCAAATTGAGCAATACTTTCATGCTTTCCGCAAAAATTAATATGCTCATAAATCTCATCTGAAAGTATATATACGTGTGGATTTTTTTCAAAAACTTCTGCAAGAGCTTTAAGCTCATCTTTTGAATATACTGAGCCTGAAGGGTTGCATGGGCTAGAGAAAATAAAGAGTTTTGTTTTAGGTGTTATTGCTTTTTCAAGCTGTTCGGGCGTTATTTTAAAATCGTTTTCTATAGAAGCCTTAACAAATACGCTTTTTGCTTCAGCAATTTCTGATATATCTTTATAACTAACCCAGTAAGGAACGGGAATTACCACTTCATCGCCAGGGTCAACAAGGCAAAGCACTGCATTAGCTATTGAGTGTTTTGCACCTGTAGATACAACAATTTGGTCAGCTGAGTATTCTAAGTTGTTATCTCTTTTAAGCTTCTCGCATATTGCTTCTCTTAAATCCAAATAACCGTTAACGGGTGTGTAAAAAGTGTAGTTGTCATCTATTCCTTTTTTTGCAGCTTCTTTAACATTATCTGGTGTGTTAAAGTCGGGCTCTCCGATACTAAGGTTTATTACATCTAGTCCTTTAGCTTTTAACTCACGGCTTTTTTGTGCCATAGCCAAAGTTTCTGATTCCGATAATCTCTTGATTCTTTCTGATAAAATAGCCATCTTTGATAAGATTTTAGTTAATATTTATTTTTAATAAGTGTAAAATTGAGAAGCAACAAATTTAGTAAAATTAAATATTACATTAACTCTTATTGCAAATTATTTTTAAATGGATTTGCTAAAAAAAGAGGGGGTGGTTGTTTTATGATTGGGAAAATATAGTTTTTAAGACAAAATAGTGCTAAATAACAAATTTTAAATAATAAATTTCAGAATTTTCTTTTAGGAATAATTTTTCGTAATAGGTCTGGATTTCTTTAACAGTAGGGTCAATATGATTGCCGGTATATTTATATATATCTTTAACCGAAGCAATTAATTTGTGATTATGTTCTTTTATAACTGATAAAGTGTATTCAAATAACATTAAATTATCTGTTTTAAGGTGAACTGCACTGCCCGGTTTAAGTAATTTTTTGTATCTATCTATAAATTGAGGAGAAGTTAGTCTTTTTTTAATTTTTGGTTTATTTGGCTGAGGATCGGGAAAAGTAATCTATATTTCTGAAACTTCATTATTCCCAAAATACTGATTAATTTTTTCAGCTTGTATTCTCAAAAAGCCGGTATTATTTAAATTTAAGTCCAGTGATTTTTTTGCTCCATGCCAAATTCTATCACCCTTAATATCAATTCCGACATAATTAATATTGTGATTATTTTTAGCAAGTCCAACGGTATACTCACCTTTTCCGCAACCCATTTCAATAACAATAGGGTTGTTATTTTTGAAAAAAGTTGAACTCCATTTATTTTTAAGCGGAAAATTTTCTATATCGGTTCGGTAATCTGGTTCCAAGACATTTGGGAACGTAGATATTTCGTAATATTTTTTTTCTTTATTTTTAGGCACCTTACCAATTATATTTTTTAATCGGACAAAAGTGATTAAAATTATCAAGCTAAAAGATATGCCATTGCTATCTTTTTAATATCCAGGCATTTTGACTAACAGACTGTTTGATTCTGTCAAGATTGCTTTCAGCTTCTTGCATGCTATAATAGAAACCGTAGCTTACTCTGTAGTATCCACCGGGAGTTTGCTCAAAAACTGATGCTCTTTCAGCACCTTGCTCTCTAAGGTCTTCTACAAAAAGGTCTGCTTTATGTTTTTCAATAAAACTTCCAACTACGACATGGTAAATATCCTTGCCCGGTTCCGGTTCGTGAGGAGGTCTAACCTCTTCAGGTTTTTCAACTTTTTCTTCTGCTGTTTCCTCTGTTTCGACAGCAATATCAAGATCAGGGGTAGTTGTTTTAGGAGTTTCTGTTTTAGAGAAAATATTTAAGTTAATTTTGCCATCTTCAATAATATACTTATGGTTGATAGCCACTATTATAATTATTACCAATAAAGGGATAGCAACAAAAGCAATCCATTTCATTGCAGGAGATAATTGAGGATCTTTTTCTGTACTATCTTTCTTTTCTTTTTTCTTTTTAATTTTTTTAGTTTTAGGCTTTTTAGATACTGGTTCTTCTGATTTCTTTTTTTCTGTATCAGCTTTTTGCTTATCAGCAACGGTACCCTTTTTATCTTCCTCGGTTTCTTTTTTACCTTTCTCGGTTTTTATTTCCTGGGGTTTCTCTTCTTCCTTCTTTTTATCAGCTTTTTTCTCCGGTTCTTTAGTGCTTTCACCCATACCAATACTATCGTTCAAGTAATTAGTTGATTTGTCGGGCTCAAAGCTAATTCCTTTTCCGCCAGCCTTAGGAGAGAATTTTCCAATTTTTTCTATTTCAACAGCTTTGCCTGATTTTAGTTTGTCATTCATTTCTTTAACAAACGAATCAATAAAAGACTTAGCTTTACTAACATCAATATTTTCTTTTTTCGCAATATACTCTGCTAAAACATTGTCGTCTTTTTTGTTGCTTTCATCAAAGTCTGCTATTTTAGAAGGCTTTTCAACTCTTTTTAATTCAGGCACAAAGCGTGCAGGGATATATTTTTTTGTGAAAGCGCCAAAATTTGGTAATATTACTACATCTTTATCAAATAATAAATCGCTTATATACTTTCCTATTTTCATTATTTTTGAGTTTAGTTAAACTTTTTATTTTAGAATAATTAAAATATGTCTAATTTCCAATTATTAAAATATCAGTTGGTTATTACTTTATTTTTTTACTTTATTTTTAAGTTATATACGCAAAATATTCAAGTAAGTTATAGAAAACACAGTCTAATTTTCAAGCAAATATACTATTTTTCAATCAATTACAATAATTTTTTTTTAACATTAACAAAAAAAGCTTTCAGGGATATTATCAATATCTTTCTTATTATCAATTGAATAATTATTGCCATCAGTTATTTCAGCATGAATTTTATAACCAAAAAATAACCATCTAAGCTGTTCAAGACTTTCTGCTATTTCAATGTTCGATTGTTTTAGTTTTACAATATTAAATAGTGTATCAACTCTGTATGCATACATTCCCACATGAGAAAAATATTTCATATTGTCAAGCCATTTATTTTTATTTGAATTTTTGTAAAATGGTATTGGTTGTCTACTGAAATATAGGGCTTTTGAGTAATTGTCAATTACAACTTTTACACAATTTTCATTAAAAAGCTCGTCATAATTCCTAATCTCTTTAATAAGGGTTGCAATTTGAATTTTATTATCGCAAAAAACATCAGTTAATTTATTGATTTGTTTTGGTTCAATAAATGGTTCATCTCCTTGAATATTTACAATAATATCATTTTTTGATATTCTATTTGACTTAAAAAGTTTGCATGCAACTTCCCCACATCTTTCGGTTCCGCTTTGGTGTATTTTTTTGGTCATAACAACTACACCATTAAACTCTTTAACATGTTCTTCTATACGTTTATCGTCAGTAGCAACAATAACTTTTTTAAGATTAGGCGCTTTAGATGCTTGTTCATATACTCTTTGTATCATGCTTTTACCTCTGATATTAGCCAGGGGTTTGCCCGGGAAGCGCGTAGAGTCATATCTTGCAGGGATAACACCAATATATTGCATATATAATATTTAATTTACAAAAGATGTATTATTGCTAATAAATCAAATAATCTAAAAAAGTCCATGAATTTCGGCATCAATTTTCTGAATAACTATTCCCAGGTCTTCCGGGTTTTCATCAAATTCATTATTATCAACATTAACTATAAGTTTGTTTCCAAGTCTATAATTTTCAATCCATTCTTCATATAGTTCATTTAATTTTTTAAGATAATCAATTCTAATAGAGTTTTCGTACTCCCTTCCACGTTTTTGAATTTGATTAACGAGGGTAGGGACTCCGGCTTTTAAATATATTAATAAATCAGGAGGTTTAATAAAACTATTTATTAATTCAAATAAACTAATATAGTTGTCAAAATCTCTGGTTGTCATTAATCCCATAGAATGTAGGTTAGGCGCAAATATATATGCATCTTCGTATATAGTCCTATCTTGAATTACAGTATTTCCTGAATTTCTGATATCAATTATTTGTCTAAATCTTGTATTCAAAAAATATATTTGTAAGTTAAATGACCAGCGTTGCATATCTTCATAGAAATTATTAAGATATGGGTTAGATTCAACATCTTCATAATTTGCTTCCCATTTATAGTGCTTTGCAAGCAATTTTGTCAATGTAGTTTTTCCTGAACCAATATTTCCTGCCACAGCAATATGCATAATTTTAAATATTTTAATTGATAATTGTTAAGATATTAAAAAATATTTTTATTTAAAGAGTAAACTATTAACTCTTCATTTGTAAGTATATAAATAAACTCATTTGTAATATATCCCATTTTATAATTTTTTATAGGCAGCTCAATTGAGAGTTTGCTTTGAAGTAAAAGATTATAAAAGTACAAATTTTTATTTTTAAAGTAAATTAAATTGTCATTTCTAACTTGAAAATAACAAATATTATTTATTGGAATATTATAAAGAAAGCCACCGAAGATATCAAAAACAAAAATTCCGTTATTTTTATCCGAAACATAAAATTTTGATTTTGCTTCAGTCATAAAGCATGGTTTGTAAAATTCTTGGTTGATCATGTACATTGGTCGTGTTTCTGCTAACAAGTTATTTTTTCTGTCAACACGCGAGAATTTCCAATTCTCTGCAGAATATACCCAAAACCCATCTTGTCTTGAGTTACAAGACATTTCAGGAGGTTCTTGAAATTGAAAATTTCTAAAATCAAAGATATCTTTCTCAGTAAGATTTTTATCAAAAAAAACAATAACACCCGGGTTTTTTATGAACCCCATTACATTGAGTGAATTAGATGCATCAATCAAATTAAAAGATCCAATAGAGGGATTTGAGTAGTGTTTTTTTTTGCCTGATTTATTATCAACTCTTATAATATTTCCGGATTCAATTAAAAAAATGTTATTAAGGGGGTCAACCGTAAAAAAGGAGGCGTTAGTTTTTATAGAATATTTATAGGTAAAATGATTATTACTGTTTGCACTTGGCAATAATAGTGGAAATACTATAGCTAAGAATACTGCTTTATATAATGTTTTATTACTTAGCAGGCGTTTGACTAAAAGCGAGAATATCATCAACATATTTTCTATTATTAAATAGTCGTGGCACTTTATTTTGTCCCCCAATTTTCCCGCGTTTTTTCATCCACCTGTAGAAAGTTCCTTCGGGCATATCATGAACAATAAGGTTTTTCAGCATAATATCTTTGCTTCTCTTTGCTTCATAATCAGAATTAATTGCTCTTAATTCTTTGTCAAAGACTTTTGCAAAGACTTCCACATTTTCCGGTTGTTTTTCAAATTCAATCAAATACTCGTGAGCGGCATTTCTTTTATCATTTAAAAAAATAGGAGCGCCGGTATATTCTTTAATTATTGCATCAGCAAACTTACATGCATTATTAAGAGCCTTGTCAACATTATCAACTATAACTTCTTCTCCAAAAGCATTAATGAAATTTTTTGTTCTTCCGGAAACTTTAATTCGGTATGGGTTAGTATCTGATATATATACGGTATCTCCAATTAAATATCTCCACAGCCCCCCATTTGTCGAAATTAGAATTGCATAATTCTTTCCTTTTTCTACTTGATCAAGAGATAATACTGTTGGGTTCTCTTTTCCAACATCCTCCATAGGAATAAATTCATAAAAAATTCCATAGTCAAGCATTAATAACATTTCATCAGAGTTAGGTCTATCTTGTATGGCAAAAAATCCTTCAGAAGCATTATATGTTTCAAGATAATACATGTCATCTGAGGGTATTATTTTTTTAAATTGATCTCTGTATGGTATAAAACTAACGCCTCCATGTATCATAAGTTCCAGGTTTGGCCATACTTCCAGTAGGTTGTTTCTGCCGGTAATGTTCAATATTTTTTTAAATAATACTAAATTCCATGAAGGTACTCCACTAATGTTGGTTACATTTTTGGTAATAGTTTGTTTTGCTATTCTATCAAGTTTCTTTTCCCAGTCACTCATAAGAGCAACAGACAAGTCAGGAGTTCTCAGCATTTCTGCCCAAAACGGCATATTTTGTAGTAATATAGCAGAAAGGTCTCCACAATAAGATTCTTTATTAAGTTCACTAACATTGTGACTTCCTCCTATAGTTAAACCTTTTCCATCAAAAATTAAGGTATTTGGGCGGTTGTTGCAAAAAATACTCAAAACATCTCTGCCACCTGTATAATGGCAATCGTTAAGAGATTCTGAAGTTACGGGGATATACTTACTTCTATCGCTTGTAGTTCCTGATGATTTCGCAAACCATTTAATTTCACCCGGCCAAAGTAAATTTTTTTCTCCTTTTATAAGTCTATTAATATAAGGCTTAATATTATCATATTCGTTTAGCGGAACTCTTTCTTTAAAATCAGTGTACTTTTTTATAGATGAGAATTCATATTTTTTGCCAAACTCTGTATTGCGTGCGGTTTTTACTAAATTTAATAATAAATCATTTTGAACTTCACTAGGAAACTTAGTAAATCGTTCAATTTGACTAACACGTTTTTTAAAGTACCAAGATAAGATTGAATTAATAATAGCCATATAAAACCACAGTTAAAAAACTCTTTATCGCATTTCAATAATTTCAAACTCAACTCTACGGTTCAGCTGTCTGCCTTCGTCTGTTTCATTAGTAGCGATTGGTCTGGAGAAAGAGTATCCTTCATATTCCAGTCTGTCTTCATCAATTCCTTGCTCAATAAGGTATCTTACAACAGCTCTAGCGCGATTTCTTGATAATGTTTTATTATAATTAAAATCACCTACATTATCTGTATGCCCGGAAACCTTAATGCTAATATGAGGGTTTTCCATTAGAACTTCAAAAAGAATATTCAATTCCTTATAAGACTCTTCTCTAAGAACGTACTTGTCTGTATCAAAGAATACATTATCAAGGATTATTGGTTGAACTTCTACTTCTCCTTGAGTTGGTAAATCTTCCGTAACTTGAACTAAAAGATGCTCTTTAAGAGTATTTAACAATGGTTCTTCGGGTAAATGAAACCAAACCTTGTAGATGTCGCTAACTCTCCCTTCTGCATTACTACTAACAGTTGAGAAATAACCAATACTACCGTCATCTTTCATAACAAAAAACAGGACATCTTCAGGTGAATTAAGAGGATATCCCATATTTACAGGTTCTGTCCATTCTCCATCAATATGTTCTGTTTTAAAGAGGTCAAAGCCCCCCATCGAACTATGTCCCTGAGAACTAAAGTATAGTGTTTTTCCATCAGGATGCATAAAAACACCTTCTTCATCATATTCTGTATTAATTTTTCGACCCATATTTTTAGGTACACCCCATTCTCCATCTTGTTGACGTTCAGAATACCATATATCTCTTCCTCCGTATCCTCCGGGTCTGTTACTTACGAAATATAAAGTATTCCCATCAGGTGAAAGAGTTGCGCTGGTTTCCCAGTATTCTGAATTAATTCTATCTGACATTTTTTCTACCCTTGACCATCTCCCTTTTTCTTCATCGTATTCAGTTTTATAGAGATTTCCTTCGTAAGGAGTACCTCTGTAAATTATGAGAGTGTTGCCATCATTAGATAGTCCGGAAGTAGCGTCATGTCTTCTGGTGCTCATTCTTCTGCTTGCTTTTTCAACAGGTAACCATTCATCATTGACTCTTTCAGTAAATAATATTGATTCAAAATATTTATAGTCATGTTCATATTCTCTCCGAATTAAACGCGTAGGTCTTCTGGTAGTTATAAACATCTTTGTAGCATCGGCATTTATAACCGGGCTATAATCATCATACTTAGAATTTATATGTCCTCCTATATTTCTCATTGTTATCCTTTCAGGTGTTTGGATAAACTCTTTTGCATAATTACACTCAGTTATTCTTTTTTCAATTTTCTTATTTTTCTGAGGTAAAATATTAGCAGGTAAGCTTTCTTTGTAATTATTATATTGTTCTATTGCTTTATTAAAGTCATGATTAAGATGATAAGCTCTTCCAAGCTTATAATAAACATCCGGCTTGTTTATTTGTAACTTAACAGCATTATGAAAAAAGGCAATAGCTTCACTGTAGTTAGTAAGATATAAATAACAAACACCGATTTTGTAATTTAATTCAGCATTATTTGGATTAAATTCATTTGCTTCAAGATAATAATCAAGCGCTTCGCCGAGTTTAATTCCTCCTTTTTCAAAAAGATCATTCCCTTTTCCAAGGTTTCGCTGAGCTTTTAAAAGGCCAAAAAAGTCTCCTGAAAAATTATCCCTAGTAAACTCAACATTTTGCGCTACTACCTGGTTTAAAAATAAAAATAAAAAACCAAGAGTAATAAACCTTTTTATATAATACATATTTTTTATATATTTAAGTTATTTTGTATTTAGATTTAGTCTTAGAATATTTGTTTGTTATATTTATAATTGTACTTAATCTTCTTCAATTTTTACTTCTATACCTAGATTTTCAGCTCTATTAATATACTCATTTGCTTTATCATGATCATGAATCATTCTGTAAGATACTCCCATATTATAATATACCTCTCCATAGTCCGGTGATAATTCTAAAGCTTTTTCATATTGAACTATAGCTTTTTCATGGTCGTTAAGGCGACTTTTAGCAGTGCCTTTCCCATTGTATGCAGGTGAGTATCCGGGATTCATTTCAATAGCTTTTTTAAAATCTTCTAAAGCAGCTTCATATCTGTTAACATTTAGCAATGCGATACCTCTGTTGACATAAAGATAATACATATCATTATTAAGTTCTATAGCTTTATTATAATTCTCTAAAGCATCGCCATATTTTCCTTTATTAACCAAAGCATTTCCAAGCTCATTAAAAAAAGAATATTCAGTATCATTTAATCTGATAGCTTTCTCATAATCTTCCAATGCACCTGAGAAATCACCCATTTTAGCTTTAATATTGGCTCTATTGTAATAGGCATAAGAATACTCATCACCATGATATAGTGCATTTGAAAAATTTTCCAGAGCTTCACTAAAATTTCTCAATATAAAATTTGCTTCTCCCATATAATAATGGGCTATAGCCATAGATTCATCTTTTTCCAAAACAACAGCAAAATGGTCTCTTGCTTTTTGAGGATTATTCAGCTTTAAATAAGCTCTTCCAAGCGCATAATGATATTCTGCTTTATTTGAATTAAGTTCAATGGCTTTTTGAAAATCTTCTTTAGCTCCTTGAAAATCTTCTAATTTATATTTGCAAACACCACGGTTATGAAACACATAATTCAGTTCATCCATAATTCTTATAGATGAATTGAACAAATCAAGTGCTTGCTGGTAATCACCTTCATTTAAAAATTCTACACCATAATTATATATTTGCTGAGCTTCCATAAAATCTATTCTGATTGTATCACGAGTTTCAACTTGTGCTTTTGCATTAAAAGCAAGAAGAAATGTGGCTATCCCAAATAATAATAATATTTTCGTTTTCATTTTCATAAGGTTATGTTAACAATCTGTTTTGCAATAATTTATCATTTTAAATTTAATGATTTAAGTAATTTCAAATTACTAATTAATTTCAGATTATTTATAAAGTTATTAATTTTCAATAATTTCAAATTCTGTTCTTCTGTTCTTTTGTCTTCCTTCAGCTGTTTCATTAGAAGCTATTGGCTTAGAATAAGCATATCCTTCATACTGAAGTCTGTCTCTGTCAATTCCTCTACCAATAAGGAATTCCACGACTGCCCTTGCTCTATCTTCAGATAATCTTTTATTTAAATCCCATCCACCTCTATCATCAGTATGACCGGAAATTTTAATCTTCAAACTTGGATTTTCAACAAGCATTTGGTAAAGTACTCCTAATTCAGCATAAGATTCAGGTCTTAAAGTAGATTTACCTGTGTCGAAGAATATGTTATTTAAAACAATAGATACTCCAACTTGTACTCTTTTTAATCTTATATTATTTATGATTTCTCTATCAACTGTTGATTCGACTATATTAATGTTTTCCGAATGGAACAAGTAGTCATCAGCATCAACAGATATTCCGTAATTTTTTCCACCCGGTAAAGATATTAGGTATTCCCCTGTTTCAGGATGAGAGTTGAATTCAGCTAATAATTTATCTTCTTTATTATCATATAATCTAATAGTAGCAAATACGGGGTCCTCCGTTTCATCATCTTTAATAATACCTCGTAGTATTGTAATAGGTTCTACTTCAATTTCGACTTCGCCTGCCATAATTATATCATCTATGGGGTCAACAAGACTTGCTATTAGAATTTCTTTTGGAGTATTTATAAGAGGTTTTTCGGGTCCTAAGAAAGTTACTTTATAAATATCACTTCCTCCATGTCCTTCTTTTTTGAAAGTTGCATAATAACCAATTTCTCCCTCTTCAGTCAGTGTAAAATGTAGGTTATCATCAGGAGTATTTATGGGGTAACCTAAATTTTCCGGTTCTGTCCATCTTCCTCCGATATATTGTGTTTTAAAGATATCATATCCTCCCATTGAGTTGTGTCCTTGAGAGCTGAAGTATAATGTTTTTCCGTCAGAGTGTTTATATACAGAAGCCTCATTATATTCGGTATTAATTTCCGGTCCGATATTTACCGGTTCGCTCCATCTTCCGTTTTCTCCTAATTTTGAATACCAAATGTCGGTGCCTCCATAACCGCCGGGTCTGTCGCTAACAAAATATAAAGTTCTCCCATCCTGTGATAATGTTGCACTGCTTTCATGGTACTCAGAGTTTATAGTACGAGAAATTCCTCTTGCTCTTGACCAACGATCTTTTTCGCTATCATAGGTTGTTTTGTAGATGTCTCCTCCTCGTGCTCCTCTATATATAAGTAAAGTTTCGCCATCGTGAGATAATCCTGCTGCAGCATTATGAGATCGGGACTGAATTCTTCTTTGAGGTTCTTTAGCCGGCATCCATTCTCCCCTTATCATTCTGGTTTCAAGAATAGATTCATAATATTTATGGTCATTTCTATCCTTTCTTGGTCTGTTACCGATGGGTCTTCTTGTAGTAAAAAACATTTTAGTTCCATCAGCATTAATAATCGGGCTATAATCGTCATATTCTGAGTTTATGCGACTTCCCAGATTATCAATAAAAACTCTTACCGGTTCTTCAACAAGCTTCATTCCATTCTCACACTCTTGAATTCTTCTATCAATTATGTGTCTTTTCTTTGTGATTTCTTCAGGTGTTAATCTTCTTCTATAATAGGTATAATTTTCTATAGCTTCTTCAAATCTATAATTTAGATGTAGTGCCCGTCCTAAATTATAAAAAACATCTAATTCAGGAACATTAAGTCTTATTGCTTCTTCAAAAAAATCAATAGCTCTTTCGTGATAAATAGAGTTGAGATAACAAACACCAATTCTATAATTTAGTAGGGCGTTGTCGGGGTTAAAGTTATGAGCTTTGAGATAATACTCAAGTGCTTTTTCATATTTTCCTCCTCCCATTTGAAAATATTTATCTCCGGTTCTTGCATTTCTAATTGCTTCTCTCAAGCCTTGTCTATCATCAGGGAAATAGTCTCTGGTAAATTCGACATTTTGTGTTAATGCCTGCGAAGAAATTGTCAGGAAAAAAACTAATGCTAAAGATTTTATTAAAGAATTCATAATATTTTATATTTTTATTTTTTTGGTTATTCCGGTTAATTATATAATTATTTTAAATATTCTCTGGCATCTTCAATTCCGAGTCTGGCTGCTTTTTCCCAATCTTCTTCTGCTTCGAGATTTTTTCTTAGCATTTCTTTAGACACTCCTCTGTTGTGATAAGCTTCGCCATATTCAGGATTTAATTCTATTGCCTTGTTAAAATCGGCAACCGCTTTATGATATTCTTCAAGTTTATGATATACATTCCCTCTTCCATTATATGAAAAGTCGCATTCAGGATTCTTTTCAATAGCTTTTTCAAAATATTCTAAAGCTTCTTCATATCTTTCAAGATGAAACAAAGCCATAGCTTTATT
>PWLF01000125.1 GCA_003559475.1 Bacteroidales bacterium | reverse complement strand
CCATTATAATTTTTGGCAATATGCTTTTTAGTATGTTTTTCAGAAGTTGTTGCTCCACCAACTAGTAAAGGAATATTCAATTCTTTTTCTTGCATTAGTTTTGCGACATTCTCCATTTCATTTAATGATGGTGTAATCAAACCACTTAAACCTACAAATCCGGCATTATTATCAATAGCTGTCTTAACTATTTTTTCAGCCGGCACCATTACTCCTAGATCAATAACTTCAAAACCATTACATTTAAATACTATTGAAGCAATATTTTTACCAATATCATGAACATCACCTTCAACAGTTGCAATTACAACTTTGCCTTTTGTTTTATTTTTTCCGCTATTACTTTGAGAATTAATATGAGGATGCAGACAATCCACTGCTTTTTGGAATACTGTTGCACTCCTAATAACCTGAGGCAAAAACAAATCTCCTTTATCATATTTACTACTCACTTGATCCATAGCAGGCATTAAAAGTGACTCAATTACATCATAAGGATCATCATATTTTTTTGTTGCTTCTTCAATATCAACTTTTAAATAATCATCTATACCGTTGATTAAAGAATGCTTCAACCTACTCTTTAAATTTTGATCTCTCCAGGAAGTTTTACTTCCGCTATCATTGGCAGTAATATTAGAATTATTTAGCTCAAGTAATTTATCTACAACTTTTTCATCATTGTTAAAAACAAGTGAATTTGCCAATTCTATTACATTATCGGGCAAATTGTTTGTTTTAACATCTAACGGGTTAACAATAGGCAACCTCACTCCTGCATCTTTTGCAGCCTGTAGAAAAACATGATTTATCGCTTTTCTAGCTACTCCTGCACCTTTAAAAGCAAAAGAAATATTACTAACACCACCGGTAATATTACATTTAGGAAAATTTGACTTTATATATTTACAAGCATCTAAAAAACTCACAGCTTGATTTACCGAATTATTTACATCAGCAGCTAAAGCCATCACATTAGGGTCAAAGATTATATTTTCTTCCGAAAAGCCTGCCTCCTCTGTCAACAATCTGTAACTTCTTGTTATTATCTCTTTTCTTCTATCTGTTGTATCAGCTTGCCCTTTTTCATCAAATAACATAACAACAACAGCACCGCCAAATTTTTTAATTTCTTCTGCTTTATTTAAAAAATCTTTTTCTCCGTTTTTAAGAGATATACTATTAATTATGGGCTTCCCCTGAATATATTTCATTGCTTCCCTAACAGTCTCAAAATCTGATGAATCAATCATAACCGGTAGTTTCGCCAGTTGAGGATGAGCATTAAAATCAATTAAAAAATCTTTTATAGCATCTTTTGAATTTATATCAGCTTTATCCATGCAAATATCAAGAAGTTGAGCACCATCATCTAATTGTTTTTGAGCAATAGATAAAGCTGTTTGATAATCTTTCTGCTCAATTAATTTTGCGAATTTTTTTGAACCTGCAACATTTGTTTTTTCACCAATATAAACCATATCACCATTAGAATTATCTATTTTTATGTGTTCTAATCCAGCTAAAACGGTATAATTCTTCTTGTTTGATCTTTTAACAGGTTTATATTTTAAGGATAGCTCTGAATACGCTTCAACATGTTCAGGCGTTGTGCCACAGCACCCACCGAATATGTTTACTCCGGTTTTTTTCAATACTTTTTCAATATCTTTTGCCATTTGCTTAGGTGATTGAGAATAACTACCATCATGCTCAGGTATGCCGGCATTGGGGTGAAACGATACAAAGCAAGAAGCTTCATCAACGAGTTGCTGAACGAAGGGCTGCAATTTGCTTGCACCAAAGCTACAATTAAGTCCGACAACCAAAGGGTTTGCATGCTGTATGGAATGATAAAATGCTGGTATGGTTTGACCTGAAAGCAACCGCCCTGCTTCACCTGCAATAGTTGCTGAAATCATAACAGGTATTCGCTTTTTTTTCTCTTTAAAAACATTTTCAGATGCATAAATTGCAGCCTTAGCATTCAGGGTATCAAATATGGTTTCTATTAATAAAATATCTGCACCGCCATCTAACAATCCGGAGATTTGCTCTCTATATGTACTTACAAGAATATCGTAAGTAAATTTTTCATCTTTTTCAGAACTTGAGAACTGACTCATTGAGAGAGATTTTGATGTAGGACCAACACATCCTGCAACAAATCGCTGCTTATCAACAGAAGAATGCTCGACTGCTGCTTTTTTAGCTATTTTGGCAGCCTCATAATTCATCATATAACACAAATCCTGAGTTTTATAATCTTTTTGAGATAAAGCATTTGCATTAAACGAATTGGTTGTAATAATGTCTGCACCTGCTTTAAGATATGAAGAGTGCACATCAAATATCAAGTCAGGGCAGTTTATATTCAACAATTCGTGATTTCCCTTTAACTTAACTTCATGCTCTTTTAATTTACTTCCTCTATAATCAGCTTCTTCGGGGCCTTTTTGTTGAATAAGAGAGCCCATAGCTCCATCAAGAACAAGTATCCTTTCATTTAACAATTCTTTCAAATTTTTACTCATTTTTTTTAAATTTAATTATTCAAATATTCAATTTTATTAATAAAAATTTATTCCGGCATTAAACACCGGATATTTCCGAAAAGCAATTAATCTGATTTTGCAATAATTAAATAGTCTTTATTAACTATTCGTTCTTTATATAGGCAATAACCTATAAATAAGACAATAATTATAAATCTATTAAGCAAAAACCAATAAAAAACAATAAGAATTTTTCATGTTAATTCTTTTTGAGTTTATAATTCCTTTTCGGCAGGTTTTAGCACCTTCTCTCCGGCGAAAGGGTTGCTAGAGCTTCATGGAGCCTGTTCTCTCAGCTCTTCTTTATAAATCAAAACCTTTTCGATTTTGAATATTTAACTGCAAATATACGTCATTTTTTTAAAATAACAATATTCATAAAATATTTTGTTTATAAATATACTTTTACAGTACTTAAAAAATACTAATTTTGCGTTTTAGAATAGATGAAAAAATATATTACTTAAATATCTTGAAAATATTTATAAGTTTGTACTTTAAATTCTTAAAAAGGATGGTTGCAAAATTTATTAATACTCATTTCCCATCATTTTGATTTTAGAAAAGCAGGAATTTAATTAACTAATAAATTTTATAATTATATAAAAAACCAAAATGTTAAAAATAGATTTAATAGTAGGTGCAAGGCCTAATTTTATGAAAATTTCACCAATAATTCATGCTATTAAAGAGTTAAATAAATCTAAAAATTTAATTAATTACCGTTTAATTCATACCGGTCAACATTATGATATAAATATGAGTTCAAATTTTTTTGAACAACTAAATATTCCTCATCCTGATATTAATTTAAATGTTGGAAGCAGCACTCAAGCACAACAAACTGCAGCAATAATGACAAATTACGAAAATTTATTATTTGACAGCATTCCTGACTTATGTTTAGTTGTTGGTGATGTAACATCCACCATGGCTTGTGCTATTACAGCAAAAAAAATGAATATTGAAGTAGCTCATGTTGAAGCAGGTATTCGATCAGGTGATCTAACAATGCCGGAAGAGATTAACCGTATAGTAACCGACAGTATAACTGATTATTTTTTCACAACTTCAAAAACCGCAAATAATAATCTTTTAAATAGTGGGATAAAAGAAAGACAAATATTTTTTGTAGGTAATACAATGATAGACACACTTATAGCAAACAGAGAAAGGTTTTTTAAACCGAATATTTGGAATTCTTTAAGTTTACATAAAGAAAATTATATCGTTATTACTTTACACAGGCCTGCAAATGTTGACGAACAAAATAAACTTAAAGCACTAATAAAAGAGATTATCAATAACTCATATGGTTTACCAATAATATTTCCCGTACATCCGCGAACAGCAAAAGTACTTGAAGAAATTGGCATTAACTATTCAAATCTTTATATGATTGAACCTATGAGTTATCTTGAGTTTAATTATTTGGTCGAAAACTCAAAAGATGTTATAACAGATTCAGGAGGCATAACAGAAGAAACAACTGTAATGGGTGTTCCTTGCATGACATTAAGAGATAACACTGAAAGACCGGAGACCATAGAGCTAGGAACAAATGAGCTTATAGGCACAGACCCGAAAGCTATAAAACCTGCACTGGAAAAACTATTTTCAGGAAATTGGAAAAAAGGCAGTATTCCGGAAAAATGGGATGGAAAAACAAGTAAAAGGATTATTAAAATAATAGTATCAAATTTTATAAATTAATATTTGTAAATAAATTCTAAAACATCTAGCTATAATTTTTTTGATTATTGAAATTTTAAAAATAGAATGTTGTTTGTTTTTTTGATTCATTAAAAAATTCATTTTAGTATTTTATTTAATTAAAAAATAAAGATTTAGGTGAGCTCGCTACAAAAAAAAGCTATAAGCAGTATAAAATGGACTACTTTAAAAACCATTATTTTGGGGATTATTGGTCCATTAACTTTATTGGTCAAAGCACGATTTCTTTCACCTGAAGAATTTGCTTATGTTGCAATAATTACAATAATAATAGGCCTTTTTCACTTATTGGAAAGTTTTGGTATCAGCCAAGCAGTAATACAAAGAGACAGTATTTCACGAAAAGAAAGCTCTTCGCTTTTCTTCTTCAACATATTTTTTTGCATATTATTAGCCGGTATACTGGTTTTAATATCGCCATTTATAGCTTCATTTTTTGATTTACCTAAACTGGAAGTATATTTGCCTATTGTTTCAATTATAGTTTTATTAACCGGTCCATCTCTTTTAATCCGGGCTTATTTAGAAAAAAACCTCTATTTTAAACAGCTTTCTTTAATAGCAATTTTAAGGAACATACTAACTTTAATATCACTTACATTTTTCCTGTTTTTTGGTTTTGGAGTAAAAAGTGTAATTTTCGGACATATTGTCGGTTCTGTTTTTGCTTTACTGTCAACTATTTATATATCAATTATATACAAAACATTTAAATTATCTGTTTATTTTAATTTTAAATCTATATTCCCTTTTATACACTTTGGTTTTTTTGTTTCATCCAAGCAATTGTTAACTTATATTGCCCACCATCTTGATGAAGTTGTTGTAGGATATTTTCTCACGCCAGAAATACTCGGGATATACCATTTTGGTAAAAATATGATGGAAAAGGTAAGGGCTTTAATTACCAAATCCTTCGGTAAAGTTCTTTTCCCGGTTTTATCTAAACTAAAAAATAATATTGAAAAACTATCTGAAGCATATCAAAAAGTCAGCAATTATATTGCGTTTGGTGCGTTTCCTGTGTTCACAGGAATAGCTGTTACAGCACATTTATTTATTCCTGTAGTATTTGGGGAACAATGGACAGATAGCGTAATAGTTTTTCAGGTTTTTTCTGTATCTATGTTATTTTTAGTTCTTACTGCTAATGTGTCCAGTTCACTCTTATATTCGGTAAATAAGCCTGCATTAGTATTTTATATAGATGTTTTTACAAATCTGATTTATTTTGTAACATTAATGATTGTCGCTTCTTATGGGATGATTGCTATTTTGATTTCTTATTCAAGCTATGTTATTTACAAAACTATTGTATTGCAATACTTTGCAAACAAACAATTAACCAAGGGACTAAAATCATACCTGAAAGGCTTATTTAAACCATTATTAATTTGCGGTTTCATGGGCTTATTTGTAATATTATTCCAGTTTTTAGCTTCTCCTCAAATGGAAGCAAAGGCATTATTAATTCTGTCTATTTTAATTGGAATAATTATTTTTGTTATTTTAAGCCTTGTTATGGCTAAAAATATAATAAATGAATTAAAAGATGCTTTTCTGAAAGGAAAAGTATCTCAATAAATACGTTTTTTATGACTGACAAGCAAAATATTTCAATCATAACAAAAGCCAAGCTCTGTAATTCATGCGGAGGTTGCAAAGGTGTATGTCCTAGTGAAGCAATTGAATTTGAGGAAACAGTTGGGGGTAATCTTTTTCCAAACGTTAATATTGAAAAATGTGTAGATTGCGGTTTGTGTTATAAGATTTGTCAGGGTAAGGGTTTGTGCAATACCTTACTGGAAGAAATGTCAGAAAAAAAAGACCCGTTTAGCGGTACATCTATAAAAACATACTTAGGGAAAGCTAATCACAATGATATATATACTAATTCTCAAAGTGGTGGTGCTTTAACAGGGTTATTATTATCTTTGATTAACAGTAAAGAAATAAAGGGAGCAATAATAGTAAAAATGGATTCAGGCCAACCTCCGCGTCCATCTGCAATACTGGCTACAACAAAACAAGAGATTATAAACGCACAAAAATCAAAATATGTACCGGTTCCGCTATTATCCATAGTTCAAAAAATTAAAAACCTTGACTACCCTGTCGCTATAGTAGGACTTCCCTGTCATATTCATGGACTTTATAAAATATTTGAGTTTTTCCCTGAATTAACAAATAAGATTAAATACAGATTTGGGCTAATATGTGCAGGCACTATGGTTTATAGTTCCATGGATTATCTTTTATATAAAGCTAAAAAATCATATAAAAACAAATGGAATTTGATATTTAGAGACAAACTTTCCGGAGGTTATCCGGGCAATATAAAAATTTCAATTAATGGAAAAAACTATATTTTAGATTATAAACACAGGCGAGAAATTCATAATTATTTTGTTCTTGCCAGATGTCGTATATGTTTTGACAAAATGAATATTTTTTCTGATATCACCTTTGGAGATCCTTGGGGTATAGATTATGCAGACCATCAAAATGGAGAATCCATTTGTGTTGTAAGGAATAACAACGGATTAGAAGCAATCCAAAATGCTATAAATAACAATTCGCTAGAACTAAAAGAAATTAAATATCATGAAGTTTTAAATGGACAAAAAATTGAACGAAAAAAAAGAGATTGGAGTGGTTACATTAAAGAATGGAAAAGTAGAGACACATTAACTCCGAATTATTATAATATACTAATCAAAAAAACAGATTTAAATAATAACAAAATACGTTATAAAAAGAATATTGATTTTTCCTTATCTATTGATAGTTTTACTAATAAAAGTAAAATCATTAAACATACTGATCTGAAAATTAAAACAAAAAAGGTAAAAAAATATCTATTTTATCCTTTTAAAATAGTCAAAAAATTAGTATTATTAAAAAAATAGTTATATAGTTTATAGTCTCTAAAAATGAAAAATAAAAGAAATACAAATATTTTAATAATTGGTGGCAATTTTATTGGCAAAGGAGCAGAAGCAATGATGCTAACATTAAGGGATACAATAAAAGAAGTTATCCCAAACCCTTCAATATATGCTATACAAAAATATGACAGCGAAGAAAAATTATTTTCGGATAACGGGTTTATTCCATTAAAAATAAAAAGGGTACATATTTTTAAAAAATTTTTATTACTTACAAAAATTATTCTGTTAAAAAACAAGAAAAATAACCTACTCCTTAATAAAAGAACAAAAAGTCTAACATTATCAGATATTTTCCAATCCACAGACATTGTTATTGATATTTCAGGTTTTGCATCTGGAGACCAGTGGGGGTGGAAAAAAGCGATACACAGGGCTATTGATTATAATATGGCAAATTATTCAAGAAACATGATTTTTTTCATGCCTCAATCGTGGGGACCTTTTAATAATTATAAGGTTAGAGTTTTAACTAAACTTCTATTAAGAACAACTGATATTGTTTTTGCAAGAGAAAAGCTTAGCTATGATTACTTAATAAAGCACAAATGTGTTAATCAAAATAAACTTTTTCTATCAAATGATATAGCTTTTAATTTTAAAGCTAATGACAAAAGTACTTCTAAAATTATTTTAAGTAAGATAGGAATCAACAGTATTAATAAAATACCATTAATTGCTATTACTCCCAATGTAAGAATATATCAAAAAACCATTGGAGAGGGCATAAATAATGAATATATTAAAGAACTTTTTAAGGTAATAGATTTTTTCTTGTCAAACACAAATTGCAATATATTGCTAATACCCCATGAATTCTTTAAAAACTCAAATGATTTACAAATTTGCAAATTAATAAAAGAAAATTATAACAACGATAGATTAATAATAACACCAAAAGATTTATCTGCTTCTGAAGTAAAAGGAGTTATTGGGTTATGTGATTTTATAATTGCAAGCCGTTATCATAGTTTGGTTTTTGCACTTTCCAAACGTGTTGTCCCTGTTGTAGTCGGGTGGTCGCATAAGTATGACGAGCTTTTAAAATTACTTAACTTAGAGAAATTAGTAGTTGATCCTGTAAATCGCAAAGATGAAAATTTAAAAATAATTATAGAAAATGTTTGGAATAACAAAAATAAATATAAAGAAATTATAAATAAAAATATGCCGGATATAGAAAAAGAATCATATTTGCCAATTCAAAAACTGAAAGATTTATTAACTTAAAAATTATTTGTTCGTATATTTTAGTGTTTTAAAAATACTTTTTAAAACAATCATTCTTTAATAGATTTATCACATGATAACATTACTTTTTTTATTATTAATTGCATTATATATTTTTTTAAAAAACTACAAGGATACCGGATTTTATCCATTATTATCAATTATATTTCCGCAATTATTATTTTTAGTCTTTATAATAGAAGTTGATTATAGACCAATAGAATATATTGTTAGTGATGAATATAAGTATTTTCATGGGATTATGGACCAGGTTCATGTCATAGATCGTTTTTTTTGGTATGCGCTAAACCATTTATTAACTAATTATGATATTCTAGGGGTTTTATCAACAAAGCTAATTAATATACCTATATTATTTTTTACACTATACATGCTATGGTCAATGTTTAATTATGACAAAAGAATTTTTCTTGTAGTTCTTATTTTACCATACATTTCTTTACTTGCTACTAAAAACTTAAGAGATATTTTTATTTTATTTTTAATAGTAAGTATATTTTTTACGTATTACAAGTTGAACAAAAAATGGCTTGTATTTATTCCTCTATTTTTAATATTTACAACCAGACCATTTATCGGTTTTATTATATTATTTTTAATAATTATGGATCATTTGATTAAAGAAAAAAGGTTGCAGTCAATAAAAATATCAATAATTAAACCGGAATTAAAAATTAAACCAATATTAATTAGAAAGATTTCAATAATAGCGATTTTTATAGTACTCTTTTTGTCAATACCACATATAAATGAAAGGCTAAGCAGCTATTACAGGTATTTATCTCATTATACTATAAAAGATGGATTTCAAGAAAGACAAGAATCGCGAGAAGGTCTTGGCACCGGCAACTATTTTAAAGATTATGGTTATGGGGCATTTAGGTATGCTCTTACACCAATTCCTACTTCATTGATAAACAGACTATTAAAAGGAGGCTCCGGTGACTGGGGATTTGTTGATGATATTGTTAGAATCTTTAACCAAATTTTTTACTACTTATTGTTGTTATATGTTATATTAAATTATAAAAGTATTTATAATAAATTCCGAGAATTAAAACCTGAAACCAAATTATTAATAATAACACTCTTACTTTATTTACCTCTGTACACTTTTTATGGTTTTGGAGTAGGACATCAAAGAGTAAAAATACCTTTTCAATTGGCATTTTTTCTTTTATTTATTATCAACAAAAAAATTAAGAGAAATACAACAGAAAATGTTTAAATAATAATATAATATTGTTTATAATTTTATGAGCCGTCCAAAAATTGCATTTGTACTAAGATCTATCGGGCTTGAATATGACGACAGAATTCGCAAAGAGTGTATTACGCTTTCAAAAACTGCTGATGTTAAGATTTTTGTAATTTTCACAAATAATATCAAAGAAGAAGGTGTGACCTCCTACGGGATTCCTTACAAATCTTTCAGGATAAATACTCGTAAGATATTTCCATCAGGTAAATTTTTATTTTTAAAATCCATTGAGTTTTATCTTAAAACAATCAAACATTTAAAACAATATGATATTGTATGGGCTCATGAAGTTTATTCCTTTTTGTTTCCTTTATTAATGAAAAGAAATAAAGTTATATGGGATCTACATGAGTTGCCGGGTCGTTTTAATCGTCCTATCTGGATAAAGATATTTCATTATATTGAAAATAAATGCAAAAGAATAATACATGCAAATGAATTTCGAATACAATATTTAAAAAATGCAAGATTAATTAAGCAACCCAAAAAGCATGTTTTTGTTAGAAATTACCCTGATAAAAATTTTATATTCAGCAAAAAAACACCTGAGAGTTATAAAAAAATAAAAGATTGGCTTTCAGGCGAAACCTATGTTTATCTACAAGGTCTTACAAACCCCGGGAGATATCCTTACAACTCAATAGCATCTGTTTTAAAATCTACTGAATATAAAATTATTGTAGCAGGTGATTATTACAATGAAAATATCAAGCAGCTTTTGATTAACAAGTTTGGAGAAGAGTTTTTTAAAAGAGTGTTTTTTGCAGGTATGATTAATCAACTTGAAATACCTTCAATACTTAAAAATGCTAAATTTACTATTGTTTTATACAACATTTCTTTGCCAAATAACAGATATTGTGAAGCTAATCGTTTTTATCAAGCAATAAATCTTGGTGTACCTGTAATAACAGGATGTAATGAACCAATGGTTGAAATTGTTAATAAACACAAACTTGGAATAGCAATGGACTCTGATGGATCGAAACTAGATGATCTTTGCAAATCAATAAAAGAATTAATCCAAAACTATGATTATTATAAAAGAAACGTTGAGAGTAATGGGCAAAAGTTTATATGGAGTGATGATTCTATTAACAAAAGTTGGTACAGTTATTAATTTTATAAAAATCAAAAATGAAGAATATTTTTCATATTAACTCATACTTCACAACAACTCCTTTACATAGTGAGTTAATATACTATCTTGACTCGCATGGGTACAGTCAAACTGTATATATTCCTGTTGGCAATAAAAAAAATATCGGGAAGCATGAACCTGAAAATTTAAAACAAAGCAAATTGATTTATTCACACTGTTTTGGAAGTATTTCAAGATTATTATGGCCGATAAAAATGATAAAAATATGGTTTGATTTTAAAAAGACTTTTAATAAAAACACGTATCAAATCATTCATGCTCACACATTAATAGTAAATGGGTTAATTGCATATATGGCTCACAAAAAATGGGGAACCCCTTATGTAGTAACATTAAGAAGTACTGATATTAATTTTTTTCTTAAAAAATCCATTATTTTTAAAAAAATAGGCATAAAAGTTCTTGAAGCTGCTTCTGCTGTTATTACAATCTCCCCTGCATACAAAGATGTCCAGTTACCTCGTTTTTTTTATTCAAAAAAACATCAAAGTATTAAAGATAAAACATACGTAATTCCAAATGGAATAAATGATTTTTGGTTAAATAATAAATTTTTGAATGATAAAATATCCAAAAGAGTTAAAATTTTATTTGTAGGAGGTATAATCAAGCGAAAAAATTTAAATAAAGTAATAGAATCGTGTGATAAATTAATTAACAACAAATTTTTAATAGAGCTTAATATTGTTGGAGATGGACCATTATTTAAAAAATTCAAAGAGAAGAAAAATTATGATTATATAAAATACTTTGGCAGGGTATCAGATAAAAATAAACTTATGGAATTATACAGAAATGCTGACATTTTAGTTGTTCCATCTATTACAGAAACATTTGGGCTTGTTTACCCTGAAGCTATGTCCCAAGGTTTGCCGGTAATATACACAAAAGGGCAGGGTTTTGATGGTTTTTTTTCAAATGGAACTGTAGGATTTTCAATAAACCCGAGAAGTTCTGATGAAATTGCAGACTCAATAAAAAAAATAATATCAAATTACTCATTTTACTCAAACAATGCATTTAAAGAATCATCAAGGTTTTCTTGGGAAACAATAACTAATAAATTAATCTGTGTTTATAACAAAATAGAATCTGAGAAATAAATTAGACAACACTTAAACGGCAAAACGTGAAAATAATATACATACATCAATATTTCAAAACCCCAAAAGAACCTGGCGGCACACGATCCTATTTTGTTGCCAGAGAACTTGTTAATGAAGGCCATAATGTTACAGTAATAAGAGGTAAAGCATTAGATAATAAAAGAACAACAAGGGAGTCTATAGACAATATTGATGTAATTAGTGTAAATGTTTTTTATTCAGGAAAACTAGGCGTAATGCAACGGTTAAAATCTTTTTCTCTTTTTATGTGGAAAGCTTTAATAATTTTATTCAGGCAAAAAAAAGTAGATATGGTTATAGCCTCATCAACCCCTCTTACAGTTGGCATACCGCCTTTGCTTTACAAAAAAATTAAGAAAGTTCCGTATTTGTTTGAAGTAAGAGATCTTTGGCCTGAATTCCCTATCCAAATGGGAGCATTAAAAAATCCTGTTTTACGTAAATCAGCATTAATGCTTGAAAAACTAATTTACAAAAATGCCATGCATATAGTAACCCTTTCTCCGGGTATGACTGATGGTGTTGCAAAGGTTTTAGGTAAGAAAGAGAAAATAACTATGATCCCAAACATGGCTAAAATTGACAAGTTTTGGCAAAGAGAAAAAAATGATGATTTGCGTAAAGAATTAGGCTTGAGAAAAAACTCTTTTAAAATCATACATTTCGGAGCTATGGGACTTGCTAACGGACTAGATTATATAATTGAGACAGCTATTACTCTTAAAGAAAAGAAAATTGAAAACGTAGAATTTATTTTCCTAGGTGATGGAAGTGTAAAAGAAAGGTTGATTGAAAAAGTAAAAAAGGAAAATCTTGACAATGTATTTTTTTATGGAAGAACTCCTATGGATAAAACTTCCGAAATAGTAAATATTTGTGACGCTTCGATTGTTCCGTTTTTAGATTTGCCTGTTTTGTACACTAATTCGCCCAATAAATTATTCGATTCACTTTCTGCAGGATTACCGTTAATAGTAAATTCTAAAGGATGGACTAAAGATATGGTTGAAAAATATAATTGTGGAGTTTACGTTGACCCTAATAATCCAAATGAATGTGCTAATATAATTATTAAATGGTCTAACGATACAACTATAACTGAAGAACTTGGTAAAAATGCAAGAAAATTAGCTGAAAATAAATATGATAAATCAATACTTTGTAAAAAATTCGTTAAAATAGTAAATTCTTTACCCTGTAATAAATGAAATTAGTTTATTTCTTTTATTTTTTACTTAATGCTGATTATAAAAAGGTTTGGCAATCAATAAGGCAGCAAAGAAAAAACCACAGTGTTTTTAAAATGATAACTGATTCATTGTGGTGTTCTTTTTATTATGGTTCTTCTATAAATGACTATTTTAATTTTTTGTTTTTTGAAAAAAGTAAAGAAGAGCGTAGTGAATTTGCTACTACCCTTTTTATGTATAAGTTTCATAAAAAACTAAACAATAAAAAATTCATACCAAAAATTGATGACAAAAACAAATTCAGAAAATATTTTAAGTGTAAAGTTTCACCACGTTGTTGAAGGTTTTTCTTCTCTCTTTGTGAAGTGAAGCGTAGCGAAACGGAACAAAGAGAGAAGAAAGCGCCCGAAGAAAACTTGTTTTATTATTT
>PWLF01000274.1 GCA_003559475.1 Bacteroidales bacterium | reverse complement strand
TTTTAGCCCATATATTGTACTTCAATTCTTAGTTCATAAAAAAAACGAGCATGAAATACCACTTTTGAAAGAATATGCTAAAAAATTAGGTGTTGACAGTATTTCTTTAAAAACTATGCAGTTTTATAACGAAGATTCCATTGAAACTATGTCGCCGGCAAATAAAAAATATAACAGATACATTAAAGACAAAAGAGGGAGATGGCATATCAAAAAAAAGCGAAGCTCATATTGCTATAGGCTTTGGAGTCAGATGGTAATAACAACTGACGGCGATGTTGCACCTTGTTGCTATGATAAAATTCCGTCTTTTTTACTTGGCAATGTTAATAATAAAAGCATTAATACTATTTGGAAAAGTAAGGAAACTAATTCATTTCGCAGGAGTGTAATTAATAAAGATAGGTCAATTAATATCTGTGATAACTGTAATGGATAATCTTAAAAAAGGCAATTTAAAAATTTGAGATAAGTTTTTGGTTGCTAATTTTTCACTTTGTCTGTTTTAGTCAAATTTTCAGAATCTTTCATATTGGCATATTTATCCATTTCGTTATAAAACACCGTTAACTGAATTTCCTCAACTAATCTATTGATATTTTTATTAGTGTTATTTAAAACAATAATAGTTGTATTATCTTCAATAAATCTTTTAAAGAAAGTTCTATAACCACTCCATCTTCCCGGGTGATAGGCTACTTTTTTATCCATGAAAGTCTTTAATCTCCAGCCGTATCCATAATTTACTGTTCGGCTGTTATTTAGTACAGCATAATCAAATGCTTGTTCAGTAAGCTCTTCATTAATGATTGAGTTTTTATACAACGCTTGGTCCCATTTGAAAAGGTCTACTGCAGAAGAATATATTCCTTTATCACCAACAACTCCATCAATATAGTTTTCCGGTATTCTAATATGCGTATTTCTGAACCTTCTATGCCCAAATGCGAGGTTTTGCTCTTCATTAATTCTACTTTGTGTTCTGACAAAAGAGTACTGCATATTTAGCGGTTCAAAAATATTATTTTCAATAAAATCAGCAAAGCTTTCACCGGATACTCTTTCAACAACTAATGCGAGGAAAGCATATCCCGTATTAGAATAATCAAAACGGCTTCCGGGGTGAAAGTTCAGAGGTAGCGTATGTCTATTAAAAAGGTCAAGCACGTCTTCATTATCGGGTTTTTCCTCTTTATTCCATCTGTTTTCGATAAGCCACATATAATTTTGTAGGCCTGATGTATGATTAAGTAAATGGCGAACGGTAATGTTTGGATAAGGAAATTCAGGTATATGCTTAACAACGTAGTCATTAAGTTCCAATAACCCCTCTTGTTTCAGTAATAAAACTGCCGAAGCGGTAATTGTCTTTCCAATACTAGCAATTTGAAAAATAGTTGAGTCTGCTAATTCAGAGTTATCATTAAAATCGCTATATCCAAATGATTTGTTATATATGATAATGCCATGTTTTGCAATTAACACATTTCCGTTAAAATTATGACTTTCAATAACTTTTGTCAATATTTCATCATAATGCTGAAAATATTTGCTTAAAAATAGAGGGACAGGCATTAAATCGTCCATGACAGAATACCCACCTATACTCTCTTCTCCTGAACTTTTATTAATATTTAAATTAGCATTCCCAAACAACAATAAGAAAAATAGAAATAAAAAAAATCTAAGTTTTATTTTTTTATTTATAATCATAGTAAAAAGTAGATTATTCATTAATTATTAATTACTTAGCAATACAAAACAACTTAAAAAACATTCTATCATCAATCCAAGCAACTAATATAAGCTGTTATTTTATATTATTTTAAGGTGCAAAGATAATAAATTTTTTAATACAGGATAGTTTTTTATTAACATTAACAATAGTAATGGCAATTCTCAACTGTCAAATTGTCTTATTTTTTTAAATGGCATATAAGTTGTTTAGAAAATTTTATGTTTATAAAGTTGTATTATTTAATTAACTATAAAATACTATAAAATATGCAAAAAGGAAAGATTAATGTTCAAACGGAAAACATATTTCCCATTATAAAAAAGTTTTTATATTCCGACCAAGAGATATTTCTTCGTGAACTTATATCAAATGCTGTTGATGCAACTCAAAAAATAAAAATGTTAGTATCTGCAGGTAAATATAAAAAGGATCTTGGGGACATCTCGATAGAGGTAAAAATTGACACAAAAGCTAAAACCCTGACAGTAAGTGATAAAGGAATTGGGATGACTGCTCAAGAGTTGGATAAATACATAAATCAAATTGCATTTTCCAGCGCTGAAGAATGGGTGACAAAGTATAAAGATAAAGACAATAGTAATATAATAGGTCACTTTGGGCTTGGATTCTATTCCTCTTTTATGGTTGCTAAAAAAGTTGAAATAATTTCCAAGTCATATAAAAATAACACTAAACCTGTTAAGTGGGAATGTGAAGGCACTACCGATTTTTCAATTACTGAATCAAAAAGGAGTGCCAGAGGTACTGATGTTGTTCTTCATATTGCTGATGATGCTCAAGAATTCCTTGAAGAACAAAGAATTTTAAATTTATTAAACAAATATTGTAAGTTTTTACCAATTGAAATTATTTTTGGAACGGAAAAAGAAACCAAAAAAGAAAAGGATAAAGATGGTAAAGAAAAAGATGTTACTGTTGAAAAACCAAGAGTAATAAATAATACAAACCCTGCGTGGACAGAAAAACCCACTGAATTAAAAGAAGATGATTACAAATCTTTTTACAGAGAACTTTATCCTTTAACTTTTGAAGAACCTTTATTTCACATTCATTTAAATGTTGATTACCCTTTTAATCTTACCGGAATATTATATTTTCCTAAGGTTAAGCATAATATAGAAGTACAAAAGAATAAGATACAACTCTACTGCAATCAGGTTTTTGTAACGGATTCCGTTGAAGGCATAGTTCCCGACTTTTTGACACTCCTTCATGGCGTCATTGATTCGCCGGATATCCCTCTGAATGTTTCGAGAAGCTTTTTACAAAATGACAGCAATGTTAGAAAAATATCAGGGCATATAACAAAAAAAGTGGCGGATAAACTTGAAGAGTTATTTAAAAATGACCGCGAAAATTTTGAAAAGAAATGGGATGATATTAAGGTGTTCATACAGTATGGAATGATCAGCGATGACAAATTTCGCGAAAGAGCCAAGAAGTTTTGTTTGTTAAAAAATGTTGATGAGAAATTCTTTACTTTTGATGAGTATAAAAACCATATAAAGAATAATCAAACAGATAAAGACGATAAAGTTGTTCACTTATATAGTACTGACCCTGAGGCACAACACAGCTTTGTTGAAAAAGCAAAAGATCGCGGATATGATATTTTATGGATGGATACGCCTATTGACAGTCATTTTATAAATATGATCGAGAGTGAGGGAGAAAATATTTCTTTTGCAAGAGTTGATGCTGAGGTAATAGACAAGTTAATCAAAAAAGATGAAGAGGCTCCATCAAAGTTGAATGATAAAGAAAAGGAAGAGCTAAAAAAAGTATTTGAAGAGCAAGTAGAGAAGAACAAATTTCAAATCACATTCGAAAATTTAAGTGAGGATGATATGCCCGTCACTATTACTGAGCCTGAATTTATGAGAAGAATGAAAGACATGTCGGCAATTGGGGGAGGCATGAATTTTATGGGGAATGCCCCTGATAGTTACTCATTAGTTGTAAATACTAATCATCCGGTAATAGATAAATTAGCTAAAGAAAAAGAAAACGGCAAGAGAAACAAAACTATAAGCCAGCTTATAGATTTAGCTTTGTTATCTAAGAATTTGCTAAAAGGAGAAAAACTAACATCTTTTATTAAGCGTAGTGTCGATCTTTTTTAATTTATAAAAAGATTTTTGCATTCATTACATAATACATACGTTTAATTGCTTCTAATGCAACGCACATTTAATCCATTTTCTTTAGCCAAGCCTATTTGTAGATTTACTCCTCCTTCATCGTGATCTAATCGCCTTCTTGTTGCATGAATATTGTTATTATCCTGAGAAGAAGTCCAAAGGAGACCTCTTTCTCCAATACGTCCCCATCCTCCTGTCCTACTACTTAAACCAGCAGCTCTAAGATTAAACCCGGACTCACCGCATTGCGGATCACTTTCATCATCCAAAATATGACACCAATCATCCTCGGTGGATTTGAGTTGGTCCCCTTCATCTGTCCCTCTCCAACTTGTATTATCTACCTCAGCCACATCCATACCAAGATACAACTCTAATTCTTTAAAATTTGCATTACTAGGCACATGCCAGCCATCAGGACAAACACCTTGTGACTCTTCACTTGGCGTTTCACCTTCTCCATCCCAGTTCATGGCTGCACTCCACTGATAATAAAAACCATACTCCTCATAACTGTCATCCTGATTAAAGAAACCACACCATCCATTATCATTATATCGGGAATAAGTTTCCTCATTACATCCACTATCATATCTGAGATTTTCGGCGAACCAACATTGGTCTCCTATCTCAACTAAATCGTATGTGTAACCATCATACTCTTTTTCAAAACCACCGTTACCGTTCTCATATCCAAAACATGGAGTTACTTCAGGGGCACAATAAATATCATGCCACTCTCCGCCTACATAAGTTTCAAAACATTTCGTTTCTTTATTATAAATTAATAATGATTTTGCATCTGAGTCAACAGGGATATTATTATCTCTGTCACTTGTAGTTTCGATACGAGGAATCAATAGTCCTCTACTGTTTGATTTTAATTCTAAAACGGCTGATTCATGTGGTTCTTTGCCTTCTTCGCTTATTGAAGCCTGAGCATAAAGGGTGTTTTCAAATATCAGTCCGCTAAAAAGAACTGATAAGACTAAATAAATTCTCATTTTTTTAATTGTTTGCATATTTTTTATACTAATTTTAAAAATTATAATTATGAGTTAATATTCTGGCTCTATAAAAATAAAGAGCATCCTTGCTTATTTTTATTGGTGTGTTATTATTTCTTTATACATGCTTCGTATTAAGAACAAAGCAAAATTAAAATTTATTACGGTTTTAGCAAGATATTTTGGCAGGACAAAAATAGGACGCAAGCTTTGCTTATTATTAATTTTTTAGTATCTAATTGGAAGTGAGTTATTTGACAAATCTTCAAGATATTGGTTTTCTTTGCTTTCCATATTTTTTTTTAATCTCTCAGAGTTGTCTTCGTATCCTAAGAGGTGTAAAATTCCATGAGCTATAAGTCTTAAAGTTTCGATTTCTTGTAATTGATTATGAATAGCAGCATTTTCTTTAGCTCTTTCGGTACTTATAAATATGTCGCCACTAATATTTCCTTCATTATCGGAGGTGTAATCAAAAGTTATTATATCAGTATAATCAGAGTGGTTTAAAAATTTTTTATTAAGATTAAGAAGTGATTGGTCATCTGTAAAGATGATATTTAAAAAGCCGGGATTTTCACCTTCTGATTTTATAATCTTTAGGATCCATTCCCGGCATTCATCCTTCCTAAGGGTAAATTTTTCGATATTTTCAAAAAAGAAATGAATATTATTTTTTTCAGACACCCTTACACTTTTTTGGGTATATTTATTTTTTTGAAATAGTCTTCTATATGTTTGTTTCTTTCAATAGTTTTGTCATAATTGATGCTTGAAATATGAAAATCAATTATGCACTTTTTGCCATCCTCTTCAATTTTAAATTCATCGCTCAAATATTTTACAGTCATTAGTTGCTGGATCATGCCATTCCCGGATAATTCAGACAAACTTTTTTCATGAAAGTTAACGTCAAATACTTCATGTTGAGATAAAATTTCAAAAGTAAGGCAATTTTTACTGGAGCGGAAAAAGATTTTAATTTCGGTATCTTCAAGATCGGCCTTTTCAATATGTTCTACTATGACCTCAAAAGAATTTATAATAGATGTTGCGATATTAGCAAAATAAGAGTTAAAAATTTTATATTGGTCGCAAATATCTTCAATAAATGCTTCGAGCTTTATTATCTCACTTTGTTTAGAATTAAGTGTTACCTCTTTATTGTTATCTATCATTACTCTTTAAACTTTAAAAAATAATTATCAATTAATTGGTCATAAAAATTATTGAATTTAATATTTTTCCTTTTCAGAAATTCCATCTCACCACTTTCTATCTTATTATACTCAAAAAATTCTTCAGGGTTACTTAATTTATAAAAATCCGGAATATTTCCGACTCTTTTTTCTTCTTTTTCTCTTTTCATAAGAGCATTCTCATGTTCTAGCAATCTTGTTAAAATTCTTTCTTGTCTTATCATGGTTTGTCTTGATATTTGATCTTTAATAATATCAAGTTCTGTTTGTTCCATTTCTTGCTGTAGGGTTTCCAGTTCGCCTGTCCCTATTGTGTGGTCTTTTCTAATTTCATCTGTAAGTTCTCTAAGCATATTTCTGATAGCTTCTTGCTGTGCACTCATTCTTGCCAGTTGTTCGCTATGCGACATTTGCTCTCCTGTTTCTCCCGGTTCCGGCTGATGTCCTTCTCTCATTTGTTCGAGCATTTGATTAGCTTTTTCTTGCTGATCAATGATTTCTTGTATTGAAGGTGCTCCCTGTCCTGTTTGGTCGGGTTCTCCCATACCTTGCATCATAGCCATTTGCATTTGCATATCTTGCAAACTTTCATTTAGCATAAGTGCGAGATTGTTAACATGCGTCATTGTAAACTGCTGACGGCTTGCAGCCGAGTGCCTTCTGCGATCAATAAGATCTCTGATAGCTTTTTCAATATTCATATTAACAGCTGCAATTTCGCGACCGATATATGATTCAACATGCATTTGGCGTTTACTCAGAGCTATTAAAGAATCCTCTATAACTTGAAGGTCATCAACTAATCTTCTTTGATCTTGTATTAATTCAAAATAACGAGGGTCATTAATGTTGATATTCCTAATTTCTTTCATTATATCCTCTTGATTAAATGAGGTTCTAAGAAGATTTTGTAATAGTTGTCGCAGTAATTTTGCATCCTCTGCCAGATCTTCTTGAAACATTGAGCTTTGAAATTGACTAAGCATTTGAGACATTTCATTTAAGCCGTCTATAGATTGTTGTTGATGTTCAAGAGTTTTTGGCAAATTTTCCTCCATCATTTCATCCAGAGCTTTTTGCATATCATAATTAATATTATGCTGCATATCTCTTGTGTCAGGTATGTTTTGGGGTCTTTGCATCTCCTGATTTTTTGAATCAAGACTGTCGAGCAAGTCTGATACTTTTTCAAAGTCATCTTTTATATTTTCTTGCTTTTCATAAAAATCATCTCCCATTTCCCCTTCATGATCTTTTTGCTCTTCCATCAATCCTGATTGCTCTTCACTAAGACTATTTATATGATCAATGGATTCCTGAAGTATATTTTTAAATTCAAGCATTTTATACATTTCCATAATTCTTTCAAGTTGGTGTTCAAAATGACTTAACTCAAAATCCATCTTTTCCAAATATTCATACATTTCATCACGCCCTAATTTATCTAGTTCTTCACGAATTTTTTCAAAAAGCTCTTCCATTTCTTTTGAAACGGCTTCATCAAAAAGTTTATCTAACTCCTCCTGCATTTTTTTTATATCTTCGTCCTGTTCTTTAAACTGCTCCTGTCTTTTTTCAGCTTCTTTCTTCTTTCTTGATAGTTCCTCAAGTTTTTCTTTAACCATATCATGTCTGTCAATAATCTCTTTAAAAGATTCTTTTTCCTCCCATCCGATATTTTCTTTTTCAAGCAAATTTCTTCTAAGCTGTTCTATTTCGTCACGACCACTACTTAACTCAGATGTGCTTGAGCCAAGTTCATCTCTTATTTCCTGATGGTCTTTCATCGCTTGATCGGTAATTTCATCACGAGAAGGAGCTCTAAAAGTAAAACTCCTACTTCGCGTTTTTTTGGGTCCGTTTATAGCATCATTATCCCAAACAGCAAAATGATATTCAATACTTTGACCCGGACGAATATTTATTGAATTTAAGTCAAAATGATAAGTAAATGATTGATTTCTTGAAGTCTTATCAATTCGGATATTCTTTTTAGAGAATTCTTTTTCATCTTGCCGTTCATCAATTATTCGGTATTTGAACTTCAATCGGTCAAAACCATAGTCATCTCTAATATTGCCTGTAAAAAATTTATGAGCCAGTAATACCGGATCTTCATGTTGTTCTACAGCAATTTCAGGATATCTATCAGGAATGATATTTATATTATATCTTAATGAATCTCCCGCATTAGTATATTCGTTTCTTGTAAACACCTTATATTCAAAATTTTCAAAAACTTCTTTTTCAAATGAGAATATTCCATCTTCAACTTTTTCCATTGTTCTTTCTTCACCATCAATATATATTCTAATATCTTCTGTAAATCTGGTATTAAAAAACATTTTTATATTTGAGCCAAGCGCCACGTTAATATCTCCGTGATTTCTAAATGTTTTATTTTCGATTCCTGTATATGATGGACTGTTGACATCAATAGTAAAGTTGTTAATCACCGGTTGTGGGACAACATCAATACGGTAAGGACCAAATTTATAACCACTTGCATGTAATATAAAATTCTTGGATCTTTGAACATTGCTGAATGAATAATTAAATAAATTGTTGGCTTTTTTGTTTGCAGAATATTTAACACCATCATATTCAACAGATAATTTTTCAGGCAAGGCAGAACCCTCAACCTCCATCTTTAATTTAAAGTCTTTATTTTGAAAAACTTGAAGAGATTCATTTAATAATGAAACAGAAAAAGGTGCCGGTCGCTCGAAAGTAGCATCGTATTTTATTATTCTACTGGTTGAATCAAAAATAACAAAAGGAGATAAAATAAAAATAGTTATAATTATCACTAAAGGAATTGCTGCCCAAAGAGCATATTTAAAATTATCTTTGTAATTTATAACACTGTCAAAAGGTACGGAAACTAATTTTTTGGATTTTTGCTCAATTCCTGCAAATAACAAATCAATATTATCATCATTTTGTTCTATAAACTTGTGAAGTTGCAGTACATTAACAATCTTATCATCTATTATTCCTTGAAAATGCTTACCAATTATTATTGCAGCAGACTCTTCATCAAGAGTTTTGCCGATTTTAAAAAGTTTGAATAAGGGAATAATTATATATTTTATTAATAAAAACGCGCTTACAGCTATAAAACTATAGAAGAAAAATGCACGAACAATTTTTGAAAAGTACCCAAAAAATTCCAAAACAGTATATAAAACAAATATTAGTCCTACAATTGCTAAAAAATACAATACCCCTTTTATTATAAGGTTTATATAATACCTTTTTATAAATTTTTCTATTTTTTTTAATAATAAATTATACGTAGAACTCATATTTCTATTTTATTTGATTATTTTTATGCTTTCTTTCGAATGAAAATATATTCAAATTCGAAAATAATAAAATTTTAAATTAAAAAACCATAATAATTAGTTCATTATATGACAAAAAACAAAGAAAAAATCAAAAAAGCCATTTCAAAAGAAATTCTTGATTTTTTTTATAAAAATCCCAAATCGGGATATAATTATAAACAGATATCAAAAGCGATAGGCGAAGAAGCCGGGAGCAATAACAGAAAATATATATCCGGCATTTTAAAAACGATGGCGAAACAAAATATATTAATTGAGTTTACTCCCGGAAAATATAAACTTCATCCCTCTCATATAGATAAACGAAAAAAAGGCGACCGTGTTATAATTGGAACAGTTGATATGAAACAAACCGGGAAAGCCTATATTACAACGGATTCATTGACAGAAGATATAAAAATCTCACCTAACAATACAAATAATGCTTTGCATGGTGATAAAGTAAAAGTTTTTCTATTTCCAAAAAGGAAAAATAAAAAAACTGAGGGAGAAATAATTGAGATTATTGAAAGAAAAAGGACAAAATACACGGGAATTATTGAAGTAAGCAAAAAATTTGCGTTTGTTATTGCTGATAATAAATCAATGCCTGTTGATATTTATATTCCTGAGGAGGATATAAATAATGCGCGTTCAGGTCAAAAAGTTATAGTTGAGATAACAAATTGGCCTGAGAATGCTAAGAATCCTTTTGGCAGAGTAACAAAAGTTTTAGGTAATCCAGGGGAGAATGAAGTTGAGATAGCATCTATTATTTCAGAAAATGATGTTTTAGTTGACTTTCCCGAAAACGTTTTAGATGAAGCAAAAAAACTGTCTGACACATATTCGGATAAAGACCTTGAGGACAGGGAGGACTTTCGTGATGTGCTTACTTTTACTATTGATCCAGCAGATGCAAAAGATTATGATGATGCATTATCGTTCAAAAAAATTAATGATAACTTGTTTGAGATAGGCGTTCATATTGCCGATGTTTCTCATTATGTAAAAGAAGGTTCGGAGCTGGATAAGGAAGCATATAAAAGATCCACCTCTGTATATTTGGTTGACAGGGTTATCCCAATGTTGCCTCACAGGCTTTCAAATGATTTATGTTCATTAAAGCCCGATTGCGACAGACTGGCTTTTTCTGTTATTTTTAATATCAATAAAACCGGAAAAGTTACCAAGCGAAAATTTGCAAAAACTATTATACGGTCAGATAAAAGATTTGCTTACGAGGAAGTTCAGAAAATAATAGAAGAGAAAGAAGGCATATTTTTTGAAGAAATTGATATTATTAATACAATCGCCAAGCACTTACGTGACAAAAGGTCAAATAACGGTTCTATTCTTTTTGATCGCACTGAAGTCAATTTTAATCTTGATGAAAACGGGAAGCCTATTTCTGTATATTTCAAAGAATTAAAAGATGCAAATAAACTTATAGAAGAATTTATGCTTTTGGCTAATAAAGTTGTTGCCGAGTATGCGGGAAGAAAGAGAAAAGGCGTTTCAGAAAAGCTTTTTGTATACAGAATTCATGACATTCCTAACCCTGAGAAACTCAATACATTTGCAGAGTTTGTAAGCAAACTCGGATATAAGATAAAAACAGGCAGAAGAAAAGATATTTCGGATTCATTCAATCAGATCTTAGATGAGGTAAAAGGCAAAGGCGAACAAAACCTTGTTGAGACTTTAACTGTAAGAACTATGGCAAAAGCTGAGTATTCTACTGTTAATATTGGACATTACGGTTTAGCTTTTGATTATTATACACATTTTACATCACCAATAAGAAGATACCCTGACTTGATGGTTCACAGGATGTTACACTCCTATATTTCAGGTAGTTCGAGACAGTTCAATAAAAATGAGTATGAGTCAAAATGCAAACATGCATCTGAGCAAGAGCGGGTTGCTCAGGAAGCAGAGTGGGCATCAATCAAATACAAGCAGGCTGAATTTCTTCAGGACAAAATTGGCGAAGTTTTTGATGGAACTATTTCAGGTGTAAGCAAATATGGAATATTTGTTGAGTTAAATGAAAACAAATGTGAAGGCATGGTGCCTATTAAAACATTAGAAGATGATTATTATTACCTTGATGAAGACAACTTTCAGGTAATTGGGTATAACAAAGGCAAACAATATAAACTCGGGGACCCTGTTCGTGTATCCATATCTAACGTTAATATGATTAAAAAAGAAGTTGATCTTATTATGGAATAAAATAATTATTTTTTATCGTTATTAAAACAGCCACTTAATCTTTAACTACAGGTAATTTAATAATAAAAGTAGAGCCAATATTTTTTTCAGATTCAAAAGAAATTTCTCCATTAAATCCTTCAACAATGCTTTTTACTATAGCTAAGCCTAAACCAAAACCTCCTGTTTTTGTTGTGAAGTAAGGTTTGAATATTTTATCTTTTTTATTATTTGGTATTCCAGAGCCTTTATCTTTTATGCTTATTATTATATTTTCATTTTCTTTTTTGCACTTAATAAATATATAAGCAGTTTGATCTTTATGATATGATTGTATAGCATTTTTAATCAAGTTATTGAAAACACGCAGCAGCTGTTTAGGGTCAGCATAAACAAACATTTTTTCATCTTCTATATCAATCTCAATATTCACTTTATCAAAATCTTTATATAATTCTAAAGCTTGAGGTATAATTTTGTTAAGTTCAATTTTTTTATTATTGTTTGCGGGCATTTTGGCGAAGTCAGAAAATTCTCCTGCGATAAGAGACAAGGAATCTATTTGCTCAACCATTGTTTTTGTAAACCCTTCGAGTCTTGCTTCCCAATCTTCTGCTCCATCTTTCCATGCTTTATGGAGGTACTGAACGCTTAATTTCATTGGAGTAAGCGGATTTTTTATTTCGTGTGCAACTTGTTTAGCCATTTCACGCCATGCCGATTCTCTTTCATTTTTTGCAAGCAACTCAACGCTAACTTCAAGTTCATCAATCATCCTATTGTATTCTTTAACAAGGCTGCCAATTTCGTCATTTCTATGCCAATTAATTTTTTTATTAATTTTTCCAAGCCTTATTCTTGACAAATTATCTTTAATGAGTTGCAAAGGTTTTGTAACATAATTAGAAATAAAAAAGGCAAAAACAATTGCAAGAACAAGAATTAAGAAATAAATATTAATAAATGTTACAAGAAAAGTTGTTAGTTCATATTGCAGTTGATTTTCCCTTGCAAAATAAGGCAGGTTTATATAAGCAATATGTTCATTATTGTTGTTAATCAGCGGAATATATGCGGACAAATATTTCAAGTTGCCAATCTGCTCATTATGAGCGAAAAAACTCTTATTTTGATTCCGCATTTTACTTACAGCCACAGGATTCATGTGCTCAGAAACTAAACCCTCTTCAAAAATTCTTGATCTTGATGAAGCAATTAAATACCCGTTTTTATCAAATAAGCTAATATCGGTAAAAAACACATTTGAAAGCCTTAATAATAAATCATGATAATAAAAAGAATATTCGTCGCTAAGATATTGCTCATTACCAAGTTCATGTTCCAATTCTACTAACACACTATGCGCTTTTTCTCCTAAATTACTTAAGTTTTTATTTTCATGAATATTATACAAAAACCATACAGAGGCCCATCCAATTGAAACTGCTGACAAAATGACTATAACAATCATGGATAGTCTTATGCGTCTTTTAAAATTAAAATGAGTTGTAAAGCTATATCTATTATAGTTAGAAAATAGCCAAAAAACCATAATTAATAATAAAAATAAGACTAATAAATATGAAAAAGGGGCAATTATCTCAGAAAATCCATATTTACTTCGGCTAACTATTATTTGAGTATTATCATCCTTTTTATAATTTAAATGATGATAATTTTCTGTTGAAAAGACAGTAAACTCTTCATCAAACTCTCCATAAGCAGATGAATTATTGTTATAAAAAAATTCGCCGGAGCGATGAGTAAGTTCGCCAAATTTATAAAAAGCAAAAGAATAATTGGTAAGTTCTCGGCTTATATCAACGGACTCATCAACTAAAAGCTCAGGGAAGCCTATATCATGAGGAATATGTTTCGAGTCAAATTCAATAAAAATATAATAACAAGGGAGGATATCCGGATAGCTGCTATTCTCATCATAATCAATAAAAACAGGAATTCTGGCAATATAACTATCTCTGCCTGTATTGTTGTCAAGAAAAAATAAAAAGTCAGAGTCAGTTGGCTTACCATAAG
>PWLF01000214.1 GCA_003559475.1 Bacteroidales bacterium | reverse complement strand
TAAGGTAGTGGTTCCGAAGTGTAAGCCTGATGGATTCAAATTGTTTTTCATTATCCGGATTGGCCGCAATTATACCCTGCGCGCCAACTTTGCTTAATCGTTGCCTTACTTCAAACAATGAACGCATGTTTTCGACAAAAACCAGCACCAGCCTGCCTTCTGTTTCTATTTGTTTCAATTCCTCGTCTGTTCCTGTTCCGGCAAAAACCACCTCCAAGTCATTTTCATCATTTTGAGCAAAATGCCCCTGAAAGACCATATTAACAAAATTCTCCAGCTTGCTTTCAGGGGTTTTTATATAAACCTGCCCCCAATAGGAAGCTGACAACGTAAACTTTTGAAAATATCCGCTGGTGTCAAATGGAACAAGACCCAACTCCCCGAATTGTCCGGCAATAAATCGTGCTGCCTTCGCGTGTCCTTCGGTTCCAATCCCCCGCCCTTCCAGAGAGTCAGAGGAGAGAATTCGCACGTAGCGTCTCAGATCCTTTCTGTCGATATTACAATCCGCTGTCTGCCCTTGCGCATAAAAAATTATACAGCCCAGCCAAATGACGAGCAGGAGTTTTTTCGCAATATTTCCGAATACTTTAGACATTATGGGCATATAAATAGGTTGTAATACTTTTAAAACCTCCACAGTAGCGGATTTGTGATTGTCTCGCCCGGATGGGACAAAACCCCCAACCGGGAATACCATGCTTCTTATTTTATTGTATTTGGGTAAGCTCTTTTCGGTTCAGTAAATTTGACGTTCGCGTTTTGGCTCAAGCACAGGCACAGTCATATTCAACATGGTTCAGATTTCACCGGTAAGCATGAGGGCTTCCTTAATATTCGAAAAAAATAAAATTAAAAAGGCAACGATTAATCCTACATACTGCTGCCATCGAAAAACTAGCGGCTGATTGATCTTTTCAGGATTGGTTTTAAAAAGTGCTTTTATCTCGAACCTTGAAATATTATAGGTAGCAACGGTAATTAATGTGTAGGCCGCAAGCTCATAAAGCCCACTTCGCCCCAAAACGGCGAATGAGGGGGCAATTCTTTCAGCCATGGCAAATGTAAATGAGTTTGACCCGAGAATAAGCCCATACAGTAAAAACCAAATGGGAGGTATCAGGTACCCTAATGGAACGCTGTTTACCCTAAAGGATAAATTAAATACTATGATTACCGCACTCATTATAAGATTAACCACGAATATCCGTATAAATTCTTTGCCTACACTGGCAGAAATATCGCTCCCGGCCAATTTTGAGGCCAGACTTGTGTCTCTCATCAATCCTTCAGGAAACAAGTAAAAACTTATAAACCAGGCGGCTGTAAAAATCATTAATCCCATAAGGTACATTCCGGCAAACCTTATGATGATATTTTTATTGCATATAATATTTCTCATTGTTTTACCTTTTTATCGCTCATATTAGACATAACTATTGTTAAACTAGCACTCTATTTTTGTGGCATTTATTCCTGGCTAACATGTTTTCTGAATTTTATTAAACTTAATGCGATTGAAACTGCAATTATTATTGGTATATAACTCTTAAGTTCAATAAAGGAAAAAAACTCGTTAGGGGAAATACCCTCACCACTTATTAATTTTTTCACTGGAACATATAAGCCAACAATTACAAACCCTAAGGTTAAACCTATTATTGAAATTAAAAATTTAGTAAAGAAAGATTTATATTTCATATTCAGCGTTTTAAGTTATTGTTTTCAGGTGAATCTTATGAAATTGAATCCTTTTTACTCACTGTTTTTCACTTTTACCCCATTTATTGATGAATCCTATTAAGACACATCACACCAAGACATCATTCCGTTTCTACAACGGCCCTTGTATGGCCACAGTAGCGTATTTATTCCGCTTTGCTCTTTGGCAATACTACCACCAAGCCTAGCACCACGCAGCGATGCAGTGAGCCCGTCGAACAGTAGCAGCGAAGCTAATTGCGGCTCCATGTTGCCTGTTGGGCTTATTCGTGGTGTATAAATATATTTCTTAATTCTGTTATAAAAATTAAAAATGCATTCATTGAGTTATCCATATCTTCAACAATCTTTTTTGATGCTTATACCTATACCAAAAGCATACAATATTCCCCTACCTACTCCACTATCCTGCACCTCAAGCATTTTCAGAACGCAATATAACTAATTTCTTCTTATATACCTTTCACTTTCGCATATAAATTATTGACACTTTGTTAATTACGCTTGTGAAGTACAATTTAATGGGAAAATCGAGGAAGGCTGGGAAGATTGGATGAAGGGGGTTATTGCAGGGCCAGGGCTTCTTTTACCCTTACCCTCTGGCCGTTGTCGAAGGCAAAGATATAGGTGTCGGAGTTTGCGCTTGAGCAACCCGGGGAGGGGTCTCTTTTGCAGGTTCCGGCCTTGCCGTTTCTTCGGGGTTTTCTGCCAGGGGCAAGGCAGTCTCCTCCTCCATCGCGTTTTAGTCCGTTCCGTTCAGCGGAACGGATAAAATATTGCCATAAAGCAGGGGGCCCTAGCCCCATCTAAAGCCCAGCTACCAATGATTTTTTCATACTGGGGCTGAAGCCCCTGTTCTATCAGGCTTTCAAACCCGTCAGTTGTAACTGACGGCAATGGATAGGAGTAATACCGGGGTTTTGCCCTGCCCTGCCTTTTTCCTTTTGACGTTATAGCCATCGCCATAGCGACAGAAGCTATGTCCACAACACCCTTGCTTTTGACTCTGAGATTCCGGTCAATCCGGCTCTCTCGGGACTTGTACCCGTTGGTGGTAGAGTATGCCCGGCATACTTCAGGTGTGCCCCCGCTGGGAGTGAGGCACAGCACTTCAGTCATGTAAAGAACAAACCAAAAGGGTCATTTATCGATAAAAGTCTGATAACACACCCCATCTAGAAGCCCAAAGTGGTAAGTCGATGATAAAACCGCAATATTAAAACCAACATCTCACCCCAGAGAGATGACATGTCGATAGAGCCTCAATGTACAGAACTATCTGCCATCCCGGCGGGGTAATATCGATAGTATCTCATAGTCAAATCGGTGTATCGTCCTATATAATCTTTGCCTATCACAGATAATGTCATGATACTTACAAATTTTGAGGGTTATACAGAATTATATAGTTTAGAATCAGGGCCAAGAATCTCTCTTACAATGGATCCCGATAATAATAGAGTAACCATAACCGCGGCAGTCCAGGAATCAGGAGGACCTGGAACAGGAACAGGAATTGTAGATTTTGTAAAGGTAGATAATGGAAAGCAAAAAGCAGTAACTTTCAATATAGATGGCGTAGAAATGAATAATATTATTCTTGCCTCTGTTGATGTTGACTTACAAGAACTTATTATATCTGCTTATACAAAAGCCCCTGATGGTTTAGAAGTAGTATTGTTTAACGGAGGTAAAGATCCTAAGGATATAGGTATCATTGAAGTTGCTATAGCTAATTTTGGAAAGCCATAGGTTTCCTGAATAATTAATGAGCTACAGGAGTATTATATACAACTTCACCATCAAATTTTAAACCAGTCATTGCATAGCATAAAAAATGGCCGTCTCAATATTAAG
>PWLF01000230.1 GCA_003559475.1 Bacteroidales bacterium | reverse complement strand
TGCATTCGTGGCAACAAAAATAAGCCACGAATTCACGAATGGAAATCAGAATTTTTTACCGGCATTGGGCGTAATGATAAAATGGTGAGGGATTTTTTGGCGGTGTCGTTGTCGTAGAGACACAAAATTTTGCATCTCTACATGTTTTGTGAATCCTTATTTAACGTGATTAAATTGCCGGTATCAAATTCCGAAATTTTAGAAACCTCGTAATTTTTGACTTGTTTTTTTAATTGCTCTCTGTAGTACATATAATTGCCGTCGTTGACTATTTTTACGGGACTCGATGCTTGTTTTTCAACAAAAACCTTAATTTCATCTTTATTCAGCATTCTGTTATCGCTTAAATAGTCAGATAGTGACAACAGGAGTTTTTTCTCTTTTTTTAAAGATTTTTCCGCCAATAATTTGGCTTCTTCAATAACACTTTTAATTTTTTCCTCAATGCTATCGTACCGGTGGTAAGAATTGTTGTCTTCAATCATCGGGATACTGTACTTTATTGGAGTTTCTCCCATTCCGTTTTCTTTATACATATCTGACAAAAACTCTGTGGCTTTTTCTATATCACCGGTAGCACCGCTTGTTAGATGCTCTTCCCCAAAAATCAATTCTTCCGACACATATCCTCCAAGCATAACGGCAACCCTTGGAATTAATTCCTTTCGCGAAATATACTCCCATGGAAAGTTGACACTAACAAACCCCCTTGTTTCATTTCCTGAGGTAATAGAGTAAACAGCGTCCGGGATAATATTCAGAAGTACCGATAATAAGACTACATGACCGCTTTCATGCACTGCCACAATCGCCTGCATATCATTTTTCTTACTTTTACGAATATCCTCCAGCGCTGTAACTACTTTATTATCAATAGAATATACTTTTTGATAATTTTTAAAATAGTCACAAATAAGTTTTTGACCTTTTATTGAAAATATTAATGAGTCAACATCAAGTTTTTTTAAGAATATTGCTGAATAGAAGAAGCTTATTTTACTTTTTATTATTTGATGAATTGAGGTGAAAATCGGGCGAACACCCTGTGCAGGATAAACACCTTCTTTATAAATTAAATCATGCACTGATTTATCAAATGATATATTTATATTAAAAGTTTTGATTAAGCTTTTTGAATATTTTTCAAGTTCGTTTTCAATAACCTTTTTGTAAGCTGATTTATCTAAGGCGGGATAAATAATATGTATGTTTCCTAATCGAGCTATTTGTTCATTTCTAAAATAATTTTTTAAAGTGTTTTTAATTTTAGGAACTGTAATTTTTTTTGACAATTTATTAAACTCATCGGCATCAATATCTGCATTAAAATCACTGCTCATTATATATGCTTCGTCAAGATTCCCTAATACAAAAATCAAAGCTTTAGAGAAATTTTTAACTGACGGCTTTTTCCCGATTTTAATAACCTTATCTAAAAAATTTATTATTTCGTTATCTGATAGACGCAATGCTTCTCTAACGTCTTTTTCTAAATACAGTCCCATCTCCGCTCCTGCCAAATCAATGATATCTTTATATAATTTCGGCGGGAAAAACCCTACGTCTTTAATATCTTCTTCTATTACAATTTCGTAAGGAATATCCATTTCTTTGCAATAAAGTTCGACTTTATCAACAACTATTCCGTTTTTAGCCCTTACTCCGGCTCTAATAAGATGCTCTAGTTTATATTTTGTTCTTTCAAGACTCCATACGCAACTTCCCCAATCGATATATTGAATTTTGCCTGAATCAACAATTTCCCAAATCACTCGATTTTGATCATTATCTACATTTTCTCGTAAAGGTCCTTCTACTGTTTTGCTATGTTGAATTTCATCAAAAGCAATTATAAGAGGCTGATTTTCATTAATGTCGTTTAGATCTTCAAGAGAATATCTCAGAGAAAATCGACCTTCTTTTTCCCCTAAGTCAAATCTGTAATAAGCATCCTCAAAATCAATTAGTTCTACCAGTCGATTGACTAGTGATGTTTTACCAACACCTGTAAGTCCCCAGAGATTTATAACTGCCGGGTTTTCTTGTAAGCCGGGGAGAAAAAACCATCCACTGACATTGTCAATAACTTGATCAATGACTTCATCAATTCCGATAAATTCTTGTTTTAAAACTTTTTTTGCATTATCAAGCAATTTTTGTTTTTCAGCAAAATTCTCTTTTAAGTCTAAGTTCTTTTTTTCCATAGTTTTAATATTTTAAGATTATGGAACAAAAATACTTAGCCGCAACGCCAAAATATGACAGGGTGATTTTATTTTTATAAAAATCTAAAGATGATAATTAAGAAATAGGTTAATCTTGTTGTTTATGTATATACAATGGAAAAAGTTCACGCAAAGGTCGCGAAATGATTAAATGCAAAAGTTCGCAAAGAGTTTAGTTTGCTAATTATTACAAAAATTTTATAATAACTGATTTTTTCTTTTGCGACCTTACCATATCTTTTTCTTTTGCGGGCTTTGCGTGGGACAACATTATTCGTGCATTCGTGGCAACAAAAATTTAAGCCACGAATACACGAATGGAAAACGAATGAAAAACCCAAATTGTTAATTTTTTCCCAAATGCCGGGATATTCAAGTCTGTCTTTATTGCATTTCCGTGGACATTCATTCCTTAACGCACCTTACTGACATGCCCAGCGATCTATAATATCCGCTGATTCCCGCACTTCCAACACTGATCTCAAAATTATATGATCCTTCATCAAACACAGAGCTTGTCCAGTAATATCCATTTCCTATGCCGTTAAATAACCCATTACCACCACTACGGTAGGCGATAACGGTCATTTTAAGGTCGGAAGCAAATGCATCATCACTATTATCCCAATCTGCTGATTCAGCTTCCCAGTCATCTGTTGTAGGGACATACCATCCATCGGGGCAGGGATTATTATCACCAATATTCCATCTGTTATTGTTGTTGTCCTCACGCCAATCAAAATTATTAGCAAAAACGGCTAATATGAAATTATCATGACCCGGTTGGTCATTAGTAGCTGCATCGTTTGTTACTCTAGACTGCTCTTCGCCATCCGATTCCGTTGAACTTATCCAGTTTATTACCTGATGTCCGTCATCTTCTCTACCCCACTGAAATAAATCTCCGTAAAAATCATAATCAAATTTTGATTCAGGAACATGAGTATCAGGATTTGCTTCATCATAAGAAACAGCTCCTAAGTTTCTGTCAATCCAACACCTTCCTGTTTCGGAACTTTCCACAGTACCATAAGTAACATCTTCTCCATTATATGTAAAAGTAATATTATCGCCACACTCAAACGGCTCAGATTCAGGTTCTGTTTCAACGGAAACTACATCAGAAAAATCAGAAGTACCGCAATCATTTACCGCATAGACCCTGTAATAATATTCCGTATCCGGCTCTAAATCAGTTACTTGATGATTAGTGTTGTAACCAACATCTCTTTGCTCGTAATCGTCAACAAAAGAAGAGAATTCGCTATCAGTAGAAACATCAAGAAGGTAGTGAGAAATAGCAGGGTCGGCTGTAACTGCTTCCCAGTTTGCCATGAACGAGTTTTCTTCAACATCGG